>JAAWKD010000033.1 GCA_022797215.1 Clostridia bacterium | reverse complement strand
ATGGGAGATAATAGTATATTTAAGCTAGCCCAAGATGCTAAAGACAAGACAGAGCAGGCAAAAAATGACGAGAGAGATTACTTTAACAATTTAGACAATACAATTAATCAATATATTGATGGAAATAGTGGAGAAAGCAATCCAAGTAGTAAAGTAGATGTGTCTACTATTACTGATAAAGTAGATAAAAATACACCCGCAGAAGATAGCTTAGGAAATCCTATTACCATTCCAGAAGGATTTAAGGTTGTACCTGATGGACAAGATGGTGTAGAATATACTTATACAGGAGATAAAAAGCCAACTGTACAAGACGGAATTGTAATAGCAGATGATGAGAATAACCAGTTTGTGTGGATTCCAGTAGGAAGTATCAAGAATAAAGATAATACAACTACAACTATACAACTTGCAAGATATACATTTGATATTACAATAAATCCAGACTCTTATGAAATATCAGGAGGAACAGGAGCAATCAAAATAACGAAAACAGATGGAACAGGTTTAACAGATGAATGGGTAGAATTAAATGGTGGAGGATATGAATATTTAGAAGAAGTCTCTACTTCTACTACTTATGGTAATACGAAAGCGAAAAATATAGAAGAATTTAAAATAAAGGCAAAAGCAAATGGAGGGTATTACTTAGCTAGATTTGAGGCAAGTAAGGGAATAGACAATAAAGTAAAATCCAAATCAGCAGCAGTATGGAACAATATCACACAACCAGAAGTTGCTACAAAAGCAAGAGAAATGTATACAAGTACTAATTTTGAAAGTGATTTAGTAAATAGTTATGCATGGGATACGGCTATTGTATTTATTCAAACTTATTCTGGAGATAATGATTATTCAAAGCAAAATTCAAAAAATACGAGTTTAGCTAATACAGGAGTAAATAATGATAAAGTATGTAACATCTATGACATGGCTTCTAACACAGCAGAATGGACAACAGAGACCTCTACTGTCGCAGGCTATCCTTGTACTTATAGGGGAGGCAATTACGGCAACAGCAACTTTTACACTGCTGGTCGCGACAGTAACGTTACGTCCGGTAGCAGTGGCCGCATTTCTTTTCGCCCTCTACTTTATGCAAAGTAAAACTAAGAACTGATTATGAAAACTACAAAAATTATATCATTAAGAAGTTGTAGATTATGGAATTACTAGCGTGGAGATTTTAGAACACCTCACTCAAATAAACTACAATCGGAAATACAAGTCCAATAAGGGAAAGTATGATTAATACTATCCCTGCGGACTTGTTTTTATTTACTTTCATTTCATAAAAAGCATAAGCAATACTTTATTTTTTTCAAAATGTCACTTACTTGTCACTTTGAGTGTCGTATAATAAAATCAGTAAAGTAAAGAAAGGATAAAAATATGGAAATTTTAAGAGTTGAAAATTTAAGTAAAGTTTATGGAAAAGGAGCAACCAAAGTAGTAGCACTAGATAATGTTTCTTTTAGTATAGCGAAAGGGGAATTTGTGGCAATTGTAGGAGCTTCTGGAAGTGGAAAATCTACTTTATTACATTTAATTGGTGGAGTAGATAGACCAACAAGCCGGAAAAGTATTGATTGATGGAAAAGATATTTATAAATTTAATGATGATGAACTTGCTATTTTTAGAAGAAGACAAGTAGGGCTTATTTATCAGTTCTATAATCTAATCCCTATTTTAAATGTAGAAGAAAATATTACACTTCCACTTAGCCTAGATAACCGCAAAATTGATAAGAAGAGATTAAATGATTTGATTCAGTTATTAGGATTAGAAAGTAGGAAAACGCATTTACCAAATGAATTATCAGGAGGACAACAACAAAGAACTTCTATAGGAAGAGCTATGATTACAAATCCAGCCATTATTTTAGCAGATGAACCAACAGGAAATTTGGATTCAAAATCAAGCGATGAAATTGTAGAGTTATTAAAAAGGTCTAATAGAGATTACAAGCAAACTATTGTAATGATTACACATAATATGGAAATTGCTAAAATAGCAGATAGAATCATTAAAATTGAAGATGGAAAGATTGTAAAAGATATGTAGGAAATAGAAGGGAGGTAAAACAAGAGATGAAAATTTTAAATAAAGTATCACTTAAAAATTTGAAGTTAAATAAGAAGAGAACAGTTAGTACAGTGATTGGAATTATCCTTTCTGTTGCTCTAATTTGTGCAGCATGTACATTAGCAACAAGTTTCCAAGCTACTTTGATACAAAATGCCATTAATGAAACAGGATATTATCATTTATCATTAGAAAATCTTACATTGAATGATATAGAAACAATAAAGAATAACAGAGATGTTAAAGAGATCTTTAGTGTTTTAGAAGAAGGATATAGTGTATTACAAAATGGCGCCAATAAAGATAAACCATATTTAAAACTATGTTCAATGAATGAAACAACTTTTCAAAAACTAAAGTTTCAATTAGAAGAAGGAAGGTTTGCTCAGAACAATCAAGAAATTGTTATTCCTCGCCATGTTGAAACAAATGCAGAGGTAAAGTATGAGATAGGAGATACGATTACTTTAGATGTAGGAAAAAGAGAAAGTTTAGATGGATACGAATTGCATCCAGGAAATCCTTATGACACAAAAACAGGAGAACATATTGTAAATAGCCAAACAAGAACTTTTAAAGTGGTAGGAATTATGAAAAGACCGAATACAAGTTTTGAAAATTTTAGTGATGTAGGATATACAGTTATTACAACTGGTGATACAAGTATTCCTAATGGAAAAACAATGGGATATATTGCTTTAAAAGAACCAAAAGAATACAAAACATCTATTCCGCAATTATTAGGTGTATCTAGTATGGGAATTGTAGAAGCAAATAGCACCAAAATGCAATATGATGTATCAATGATTAATCATGAATTACTTAGATGGGAAGTATTTGCTTTTAGTGATACAACACTTATGATGTTATATAGTGTGATTGGAGTGGTTGTAGTTATCATTTTATTTACTAGTGTATTTTGCATTAGAAATTCGTTTGCTATTTCTACCACTGAAAAGATTAAAATGTATGGTATGTTTGCTAGTGTAGGTGCAACGAAAAAACAAATTAGAAAAAGTGTTATTTTTGAAGCTTTTATCCTTGGATTAATTGGTATTCCACTAGGAATCCTATCAGGGCTATTAGCAGTATGGATATTACTTCAAATAGTTAATTATCTATTAGGACCAGGAGCAATACTTGCTTATACGGATGGTATTTTATTTGAAGTTTCTATCATTCCTATTATTTTAGCAATAGTACTTGGATTTTTAACAGTATATTTATCAGCTATGGCTTCAGCTAGAAAAGCAAGCAAAGTAAGCCCAATAGAGCAATTAAGAAATACAAAGGATATTAAAATTAGTGGTAAACAATTGAAAACACCAAAAATGATTTCAAGAGTATTTAAGGTAGGTGGAGTTCTAGCATATAAAAATCTAAAAAGAAGCAAAAAGAAATATAGGACAACAGTTATATCTTTAGCAGTAAGCATTAGTATTTTTATCGCTATGAATGCTTTTTTACACAATGCTCTAGATATGGCGGGGAATTATTATGAAGATTATGACTACAATATTAATGTTTCGGTTCAGTCATCACATGTACTAAGTGAAGAAGAATTAAATCAAATTATGTCAGTGAGCAGTATTAAAGAAAGTCACATTCTTTATGATAGTCAAAGAAGTTCTATTCACATTTTAGATTTAAATAAAGTAGATTATCAAGAAGAATTATTTGAAGAAGTGAAAATGGATTCTAAAACAGGGGCTGCCATTTTAGATAATAATGGTAAAGTAATTCCAACAGGTAGAAAGTATATGTTATTAGAAGTATTAGCACTAGATAGTAAATCTTTTGCTCAATATGCTAAGAAAATTGGAAGCTCTTACGAAAAAGTAAAAGGAACAGGAATTTTATGTGATACGTATTCTTATTATCAAGATGAAGTGGGAAATACAGTAGAACAAAGAGTGTATAATTACAAAAAAGGAGAAAATATTATAGGAGAGTATAACAAAAAAGAGGTTAGTATTCCTGTTAGCGAAGTTAGTAAAATAAAACCTTATGGATATGAAAACTATAGTTATCATGGTGGATACCTTGTTGTGGAATATGGAGTACATCCAGAGTTTAATTTTGAACCTAAGTTTGTTACTATAGATGCTGATAATCCAGAGCAAGTAGTTAAAGAAATTGAAAACCTAAAGCTAGATATCCATGTTAGAAACATGGAAGAAGAAGTTGCAGGGGAAAGGTCAATGATAATTGTGATTAACATTTTCCTATATGGATTTATTACAGTTATTAGCTTGATTGGGGTAACTAATATTTTCAACACAATTACTTCTAATATGGAACTAAGACAAAAAGAGTTTGCTATGCTAAAAAGTATTGGAATGACAAAAAAAGAATTTAACCGTATGATTAATTTGGAAACTGTATTTTATGGTACAAAATCTTTGATTTATGGAATTGTTTTAGGACTTTTTGCAACATTTGCATTATATAAATCTTTTGCAGTAAAAATAGATAGTGGAATTTACATTCCAATAAATGCAATTATCATTTCAGTAGTTTTAGTATTTATTTTAGTTTTTCTAATTATGAGATATAGTTTAGGAAAGATTAATAAACAAAATACGATAGAGACAATTAGAAATGAAAATGTGTAAAAGTAGGAAATGAATGGAAAAAATAGAGTGAAACCAAAGAAGCAGGACCCCAAGTAGGGGTCCTGTTCCGCTTGGATTACTTCTTGCGGGAACGCTTGCCACGCCTCTGATGGGAACTGCGCTTCTGGTTGGCGTTGCCTACGCTAACATTGGCCCCAGTGGAACCAGAGGAATTTGACTCCTGCAGAGCTTTGAGATAGAGACGGTAGAAGTTGGAAACTCCCAGGTTTTCTTTGGCGAGAGCAAGGCAGTAGGGATGGTTGTTGGAGTTGGAGACCACTTCCTGGATCTCGGGAGTGGCCAGAATAACAGTGATGCGCTCCTCAAGCTCTTTGAGACACTCGATCAAGTCGAGTGCTGTCTGAGCTTCGCCAAGGTTGCGCCGGCAGCTGTTGCACTGGCGATCGCCAAGGTCTTCGAAATCGAAATAGAGCTTGCCGTCGAAGATTCGGGGCATGCAGACCTCGAATTCTGCTTGGAGAATGGTCAGGGTTTCCAAAAGAGCCCTCTTTTCGTCCGTGGCTGCTTTCAGCTCTTTGGCGGACTTGGAGAACCACTTGGAGAAACCGAAGGTACTCTGAGTGGACGGAGCGAGGCGGTGGTCGTAGCGCAGAGCACGTGCCACTTTCTTAGCCGACGTCCGAAGGGAATAATAAATTCCCTGAATTCCCATGACTGCGTCCTGTTCCTTTTTTGTAACCTCAAACATTTTCTTTTTCCTCCTAAATAGATGTAGTAAAAATTGTGTGGAAACCAGAAGGTTTATCAAAAAAAATACCTATATATATTATACTATTTTTAACATATTATGTCAAATAAATAATAAACTGATTTGATTTAATAGTTGTTGACTTCATTTTAATACAAAATCAAAGAGAACAAAAAAGCAGTTCGCACTAAATAGACGGTATTTTTTGTTGATAAGTTGACATTAATTTGATAAAATAGTTAGAAAATGGAGGCAAATATGAAAATTTTATTAGTTGAAGATAATGAAATGGTAGCAAAAGGATTGATTTATTCATTAGAACAAAAAGGTTATCAAATTAGTCATAAAACAAGAATTAAGGATACAATAGAATTTTTAGAAAAACAAAAAGTAGAATTAGCCATATTAGACATTTCTCTTCCAGATGGAAATGGATTTTATTTGTATCAAGAAATAATTAAAGAAAAAGAAATACCAACTATTTTCTTAACAGCTAAAGATGAAGAGGATGATATTGTAAAAGGGCTAGAATTGGGAGCAGAGGACTATATTACAAAACCATTTTCAACAAAGGAACTTATTGCAAGAATTCAAAAGGTTTTACTTCGCCAAAAGAAAAACACGGTTGTAACAGTTCAAAATATTGAATTTGATTTAGATAAAATGGTAGTATATAAAAATAGAGAAGAACTTGTTTTTACAAGTTTAGAATTAAAAATATTACACCTATTATTTTTAAACTTAAATAAAGTAGTAACTAGAAATGATATTATTGATAAAATCTGGGAATGGACTGGAAATGATGTAAATGATAATACAATTACTGTGTATCTAAAGCGAATTAGAGAAAAATTAGATGTAGATATTATTAAGACTATCAAAGGAATTGGGTATCGCATTGACACAAATTAAAGAGGGGATAAAAAATGAGAAATAAAATAGAACTGAAAAGAACATGTATCATTAGTGGCATTATTATTGGCAGTTTTTTACTTATTTTTACTATACTATATCAAATACAATATCAAACTTATACAAAACAATTTAATGAAAAATTGAATCGTATTATTGTAAAGTTGCAAGAAGAATATTCAGATTTAACTCCTAATGCAATAATGCAAATTCTAAATGAGACAGAAGAAACAGATGTTGACTTACTAAGACAATATGGAATAGATTTGAAACAAGATGCGATACTTTTAAAAAATGATAGTGCTTTTCAAAAGTTTTTGGTATTAGACCTTACATTATTAGTCATATTTGGAATTTGTCTATTCATAATCTTTATGGTATATAATGATAAAAAAAATAAAAAAATTATAGAGATAACAAACTACATAGAACAAATTAACCAGGGGAATTATAGCTTAGATATAGATGATAATACAGAAGATGAATTATCTATTCTCAAGAATGAAATATATAAAACAACAATTATGCTAAAAGAGGTAGCAGAACATGCCAGAAATCAAGAGCTAAGCCTAAAAAATTCCTTAGAGGATATTTCACATCAATTAAAAACACCATTGACTTCAATTAGGATTATGTTAGATAATATGATAGAAAATCCAGAAATGGATAAACAAACAAGAGAAGAATTTATCAAAGATTGTAAAAAAGAAATTACCAATATTCACTTCTTGGTACAAGCATTGCTAAAACTTTCTAAATTTGATGCGAATACTATCCAATATCATAATCATAATATCACAATAAAAGAATTGATAGAAGAGGCGATTAATAAAATAGCCGTTTTATGTGACTTAAAAAATGTAGATATTCAAGTTCAAGGAAATGATACAGATGTTATTTGTTGTGATGACAGATGGCAAGTAGAAGCAATTGCGAATCTATTAAAAAATGCAATTGAATATTCTGAAAACTCAGGTAAAATAGAAATTAGTTATAAGCAAAACAAGTTATATGCACAAATAGAAATTAAAGACTATGGAAAAGGAATTGATAAAAGCGACTTGCCACATATTTTTGAAAGATTTTATAAAGGAATAAATTCTACCAAGGACAGTGTAGGAATTGGCTTAGCTCTTGCTAAAAAGATTATTGAAAAAAATAGTGGAAGTATTTTAGTAGAAAGTGAGTTGGGGAAAGGAACTACTTTTATTATTCGATATTTTTTTCTTGAAGAATAGAGACAATGAATATTGTAAAAAATGACAAAATATGATAGTATTCAAATATAAGAGGAAAAGAGTGTAATTCATAATGTAATAATATGCATAAAAGAGTATAAAGAAAAAAAGGAGCAATTAAATATGAAAAATTATTTCTTCACTTCAGAAAGTGTAACAGAAGGACATCCAGATAAACTATGTGACTATATTTCAGATAGTATTTTAGACGAGTGTTTAAAACAAGATGAAAATTCAAGAGTAGCCATTGAAACTTTTGCTGCTAATAATACAATTACAATTGCAGGACAAATTTCAACAAATGCTAAATTTGATGTAGAAGAATTGGTAAGGCAAAGAATTAAAGAAATTGGATTTGATAATAGTCAAACAGATATGGATTATAGAACTTGTGAAATTCATACAGATATTACAAAGCAAAGTCCAGATATTGCTATGGGAGTAGATGTAGGAGGAGCAGGAGACCAAGGAATTATGTTTGGTTATGCTTGCGATGAAACTGAGAGTTATATGCCTTATGCTATTGATATGGCACATAGCTTGGCAAGAAAACTAACAGAAGTACGTAAAAATGGAAGTATTCCATATTTAAGACCTGATGGAAAAACGCAAGTAACAGTTGAATATGAAGATGATAAGCCTAAAAGAATTGAGACAATATTAATTTCTACACAACATCAAAGTACTGCAAGCATAGAGGAAATAAAAAGGGATTTAACTGAAAAAGTAATTAAACCAGTAGTTCCTCAAAATATGATAGATGAGAATACAAAGATCTATGTTAATCCTACAGGAAGATTTGTTATTGGTGGACCTTTAGGAGATACAGGACTTACAGGAAGAAAAATTATTGTAGATACTTATGGTGGATATGCAAAACATGGTGGTGGATGTTTTTCGGGCAAAGATGCAAGCAAGGTAGATAGAAGTAGCGCGTATATGCTTCGTCATATTGCTAAAAATATAGTGGCAAATGGATATGCTAAAAAATGTGAAATTCAAGTAGCTTATGCTATCGGAATGAAAGAACCATTGTCTATTTGTGTGAATACCTATGGAACAAGTCAAAAGACAGAAGGAGAACTAGTAGAATTAATCAAAGAAAAGTTTGATTTAACACCAGATGGAATTATACAATATTTAGATTTGAAAAAACCAATTTATATTCAAACAACAAATTATGGACATTTTGGTAAAGAGAACTTAGCTTGGGAAAGAGTGATTAAAATATAGAATACCCCCTCGTATTCCAATGTACACATAGAATATGAGGGGGTATTTGACATTACTTGTTGGCAGGTCTCTTTTGCAAATTCTGAATTCCCCAAACGTGTTGTTCTTTTTTGCTTTTGGGATGCTTCTTTTTGCCAGTATGGCAGACTCCTTTTTGCTGGGAAGTAATGCCATACTCATGCCTTATTGTAGTTGGAATAATTTGCAGAAGGAACTGCCCTGAGACTTTTTTTGAACGGAGAATAGCATAGTGGCTATCAAGACCATCCAAAATAGCACTTCTGCCTCTAAAAATAGAGGGAAGAGTTACGATATAACCCCATTCTTCTTGGGTTACAGGTTTCCCGTTCCGAATGCTTGGCCTATAACACCATTTATCTTTAGATGTTACAGGTCTTACGTCAAGTCTTTTCAACAAATATTGCCGAGGTTTGAGCTGTCGTTCGCTTGGTTGCATCAACATTGCTCTTCAACTCCTTTATAATAAAGTATATAAATTATAACATATTATGTTAAATATTTCAATAAAATAATTTTACTTTTTCTGAGATGATTTCTTGATTTACAAAATAATTTGTGATATAAAATGAAAGAGAAATTTATAAAATAAATGAGTTTTGAAAAGGAGTAAGAAAAATGGAAGTAAATGAAGAAAAAAGAATAAAATTCATGGAGAATGCAGGAAAAAGAGTAAATAAAGTTATGCATGACATTCAAATTTTAGAACCAATGGCAAGAAGCAGTGTATATGATTTCACAAAAGGCGATGTGGAAGAAATGTTTTTAGCTATGCAAGATTCTTTAAATACTGCCAAAGCAGAATTTGAAAAGAAATTTGAAGAAAAAACAAAAGCTGAAAGAAGAGCATTTTCTTTCGGAACAAATGCTACACCAGTTGTAGAAGACAATACTGTTACACCAAATGTCGTACAAGCACAAAATGATGCTACTGTTCAAAATGTGGAGACAGCAGAAGAAACTGTTGTGGCAGGAGCAAATGTAGGAGATATTACAGATATAGAATTATAAAAAGATAAGGAATAATTCAGTCTAAAAAGTACTGAGTTATTCCTTTTTAGTTATTTAGAATTTGTTTATCTTACTTTGAATATAATATATTAAGAAATTCTGAATTCACACAAAAAACACATAAGAGCAATAAAGAAGTAACAAATAAAGGATAGAATAACAAACATGGAAGGAGGAGATTAAAACAGAGAGTTTAAAAATAAAAAATGAAGAGGTGCAATTAGAAGGACTGATACCAATTCAAATAAAAGATAAGACTTTTGAAACATTAATGTCAGTTTATCAAATAGCACTAAATCAAGTGGTTGAAGAATTAGAACAAATAAAATTAGGAATGAACAGAATATATGGGTATGAAATCATTAACCATATTACATCTAGAATAAAAACACCAGATAGTATTATGAAAAAAATGAAGAAGAAAAATTATAAACTAAATTATCAAAACTTAGTTTGTAATATAAATGATATTGCAGGTGTAAGAGCAATATGTCCTACTAAAAGTAATATAGAGAGTTTGGTTAGCATTATTGATCAATTACCAAATATGAAAGTAATAAAAGAAAAAGACTATATTACAAAACCAAAGGAAAGTGGTTATTCAGGATATCATTTGATTGTAGAAGTACCTATTCAAGTAGAAGGAAAGAAACTTCCTGTTAAAGTAGAAATTCAATTAAGAACTATGGCAATGGACTTTTGGGCAACGAACGAACATAAAGTAAAGTATAAAACAAATAAAAAAATATCAAGTTTAGACTCGAAGAAGATGGTTTTTTATGCAAGAATATTAAATTTTATTGATAGAAAGATATCACATATTTATCAAAAACAATTAGAATAATGCAATTTGATATTAATTTGCAAATTCACATTCAAAATGATATGATACTATTATTACTCTCTATAAAGAGTAAAATCTTCTGAAATGAGGTTTACGGAAATGGATAACACCACCGCTATTATGGTCACCATTATTGGAATGGCAAACGCTTTAAGTGATACTGGCTTTATCCTTGATGTTTCCCAGCTATCAGACTCTATTGAAATTGAAGAAATGCATAATACGCTTTTCTACGATTTCAATATAAAGTCTGCCAAACTTCTAGATAATATATTTTTGTATTATCCGAGCACTTTATCAGAAGAGGCAGAAAAAGCTTTGATTGTCGATGCAAAAATTCAATATTATGTTGATAATTGTCAATAAGCTTTTAGGCTACACTAAAGTAAGTATAGCCCCTTAAAAGGAAAAAATCCTTAAACTGACAGGTCAGTTTGAGGATTTTTCCTTTAGGATATGATATACTGTAACAAATAGTTCAAAAGAAAGGGGAGTATGATAGTAAAATATCATACAAAAATGAAATGGAAAAAATCTTTGAAGCTACTGAATTTAAGAATATTAAAGAAATTCTTTATCATTCAGCAGAAAAATATGCTCAAAATATTGCTTTTAAAATCAAACATAAAGATGAAAAGAAAGTTAGTTATGAAGATGTAACTTATGAAAGATTATTAAAAGATATTAACAAATTGGGAACAGCTTTTTATAACATGGGACTAAAAGCAAAAAGAATTGCTATTATTGGAAAAAATAGATACGAGTGGGTTATTTCTCATTTAGCTAATTTGCTAGGAGGAATAGTATCTGTTCCACTTGATAAAGATTTACAATATGAAGAGTTAGAAAACTCATTAATTAGAAGTAAAGCTGATTGCATTATTTTTGATGAAAAGTTAACACCAGCCATGAAACAAATTCAAGAAAGTAATAATACTTCTTTAGCAAACTATGTTTGCATGGGAGAAATAGAAGGTTTTCAATCTGTAAAAGAACTTTTAAAACAGGGAGAAGACTTGTTAGAGCAAGGACAAACAGAATACCTTAATGCTGATATTGATGAAAATGCAATGAATATTTTATTATTCACATCAGGTACAACTTCACAATCAAAAGCAGTTATGTTATCACAAAAAAATATTGCTTCTAATATTTATGCAATGCAATGTGTAGAAGATATTAGGTCAACTGATACCAATATTGCTTTTTTACCATTTCATCATATCTTTGGCTCTACTTGCATGATTATGATGCTTGCTTGTGGTGTAAAAACAGTATTTCCAGATGGTTTAAGATATATTAAACAAAACTTAAATGAGTACCAAGTAAGCCTATTTGTTGGTGTTCCAGTTTTAGTAGAAGCAATTTATAAAACAATTATGAAAGAGATTGACAAGCAAGGTAAAACAGGTTTAATAAAATTTGCAAAAGGTCTTAGCAAGTTCTTATTAGTTTTTCATATTGATGTTAGAAGAAAATTATTCAAACAAATTATTGATGCTTTAGGTGGTAAACTAAGACTTATCATTTCAGGTGGTGCACCAGCTGATCCAGTGATTTCACAAGGATTTAATGATTTAGGAGTATCTACACTTCAAGGATATGGATTAAGTGAGACATCTCCTGTTATCGCAGCAGAAAATGCAAAACTTACTCAAAATGGCTCTGTAGGAGTTCCTATGATAAATGACACTATAGAAGTAGTGAATCAAGACGAAAATGGTATTGGAGAAATTAGAGTAAAAGGTCCTAATGTCATGTTGGGATATTATGAAATGCCAGAATTGACAGAAGAAGTATTGAAAGATGGTTGGTTTTATACAGGTGACTTAGGACGTTTTGATAAAAATGGTATTTTATACATTACTGGTAGAAATAAAAATATGATTGTACTAAGAAATGGCAAAAAGGTATTTCCTGAGGAGTTAGAAACTATTGTAAACCGTTTAGAATTGGTAGAAGAGTCTATGGTGTTTGGAATGCCTGATGAGAAAGTAAAAGATGATGTTAAAGTTTCTGTTAAAGCGGTATATAACCAAGAAGTAGTTAAAGAGAAATATCCTGATAAAACACAAGATGAGCTATATCAAATTATATGGGAACAAATTAAGGAATTAAATAAATCTTTCCCAAGATATAAGCATATTCAAAAACTAATTTTAACAGATGAAGAATTGATAAAAACAACAACTAAAAAAGTAAAAAGGCAAGAAGAGATGAAGAAGATTTTAAGTCAACAATAAAGAATAGTTAAAAAGTCATAACTACTTATTTTAGGTGTAGTTGTGACTTTCTTATATTTTATAATAAAGTATAGAAATTTATAAAAGTATTGTGATATAATAAATCAGAATTAAGGAAGTAATGAAAATTTATGAATAAAATAAGCGCCATTTTTAATAAGAATAATTTTGAATTTAATTTAGAGAAATTAGATATGAAAAATAATATCATATATATTACTGGGCTTTCAGGTTCTGGAAAAACAAGTACCGCAAAGTTATTAGCAAAGGAATATAATGCAATATTATTTGAATTAGATAATTTAGGACAATTTTTTCGGAGAATATAAAGATAGCAAAGAATTAATACATAATTTAACTAATGACTTCTTAAATTCTAATTTGTTATTAAAAGAGATTATTCAATCAGATAAATATATGACCTTAAAATTAGAACACTTTGAGGACTATGTAATGTGGAATAACAAATATATTGATTTTTTAGAGGATTATGCTCATAAACATAATAAACTATTTATATTTGAAGGAACACAGCTATTTAAATGTATACAATCACAACATTTTATAGATAACCCCCTCATTGTTATTGGAACAAGTGCTTTTACTTCTTTCATTAGAAGAATGAAAAGACAATACAGAATTGATAAGAAAAGAAAGAAAACTCATTTTTTTAAAAAGCATTTTTGGAAATTATTAAATGATTCCAAAAGATTACATGTGAAGGATTTCTTTCAGTTAAATCAATTTTTAAAAGAATATGAAAGAAGAGGAAGATATGAATAAAGATAAAAGAGTTGTTATAGGAATTGTAAGTAAACACTATTCTACAGAATTTTATAAAATAGGAAATCTTATATTTATATAAAAATGAATGAAATATTTAAATGTTTTATACAAGCTTGTAGGCAAAGTAGGAGGTAACATGTCTTTAATTAATGTAAGCAATTTGAGTTTTGGATATGATGGCTGTATTGATAATCTGTTTGAAGATGTCTCTTTTCAAATAGATACAGACTGGAAATTAGGTTTAATAGGCAGAAATGGCAAAGGAAAAACTACTTTTTTAAGATTACTATTAGGTGAATATCCATATAAAGGAAGCATTTCTAAAAATGTGGATTTTGATTATTTCCCATTTGAAGTCAAAAATAAAGAAAGACTGGCAATAGAAATTGTAAATGAAATTGCACCACAAGTAGAAGATTGGGAAATTATGAAAGAATTAAATTTGTTAAACACAGATACAGAAATTCTATATAGGAATTTTAATATATTAAGTGGAGGAGAACAAGTCAAAATTCTTTTAATTAGCTTATTCTTAAAAGGTAATAATTTCTTATTAATTGATGAACCTACCAATCATTTAGACAGTGAAACAAGAGATAGCCTAGTGGAATATTTGAATAAGAAAAAAGGATTTATTCTAGTATCTCACGACAGAAATTTCTTAGATAAGGTAGTAGACCACATTATTTCTATCAACAATACAAATATTGATATTCAAAAAGGGAATTATTCTTCTTGGCAAGAAAACAAAGAAAGGCAAGATAACTTTGAACTGATGCAAAATGAAAGATTGACCAAAGATATTAAGCACTTAGAAGCGGCTGCTAAGAATATTGCTAACTGGTCGGATAAGGTGGAGAAGTCAAAGTTTAACACAAACAATTCGGGTTCTGATATAGATAGAGGATATGTTGGACATAAATCAGCTAAAATGATGAAACGTTCTAAAGTGTTAGAACAAAGAATTGAAAAATCTATTGAGCAAAAATCTAGTTTATTAAACAATATGGATAGAAGTGATAGCTTAAAGATAGTTCCTTTGCAAAATAATAGAAATCCAGTTATGATAGCCAATCAGCTACAAATAAAATACCAAGATAAAGCTATATTTTTATCACAGACGTTTGAAATCAATCAAGGTGACAGAATTGCTATTACAGGTAAAAATGGGGCAGGGAAGTCTAGCATCCTAAAATTAATCTTAGGAGAAGAGATGGCATATTCAGGAACTTTCAAAATGATAAATGACTTAAAAATATCTTATGTATCACAAAGTACAGAAAGTTTGAAAGGAAACTTAAAGCAGTATGCACAAGAAAATGAAGTAGAAGAAAGCATTTTCAAAGCAATGCTTTCCAAAATGGGATTTTCAAATAGTGACTTTGATACCAAGCTAGAGGAAATGAGTGAAGGTCAAAAGAAAAAGGTACTAATTGCCAAAAGTATTTCAGAGCAGGCTAATATTTATATATGGGACGAACCTCTTAATTATATTGATATTTTAACAAGAGAGCAAATAGAGGAGGCTATCTTGAAATATACTCCTACAATGATTTTTGTAGAACATGATGAATTTTTTGTTAAAAAAGTGGCAACACAAATAATAGATTTAAAGAAAGAAGGTTAAAAAATATGAAAGAATTAGAGTTAAAAGTAGAAGGAATGGTTTGTGGAGGATGTGAAAAAAGAGTAGTAAATAGTTTATCTGAGGTGCAAGGTGTAAGTGAAGTAATAGCAAACCATCAAAAAGGAACAGTTTTAGTAAAAATGACAGAGGAGATAGATATAGAAATACTAAAAGAGAAAATAGAAGATCTTGGTTTTGAGGTAAAATAGATATGAAGAAAATTATTTTATCCATTGATGGAATGACTTGTAGTGCCTGTTCTAATGGCTTAGAAAAATACTTAAATAAACAAAATGGGATTATCAACGCATCTGTCAATTTAGTTATGGCAAATGCTACTGTAGATTATGATGAAAACATATTAGACCAAGAGAAAATAGAGAAATATGTAAAACAAGCAGGGTTTACAAGTCTAGGTATTTTTAAAGGTTTTGAAGTAGAGAAAAAGAGCAAAACAGAAAAGGTAAAGTTTATTATTTTTACTGTTTTAGCAATTATTTTAATGTATATTTCTATGGGGCACATGATAAATTTGCCTACAATTTCTATTTTTGATCCACATCAAAGTCCTATTGTTTACACAACTACACTATTAGTGCTTACTATCCTATTTTTAGTTTATGGTTGGGATATTTTGAAAAATGGTTATAAAAATCTCATTCATAGAATACCAAACATGGATACATTAGTGGCTTTGGGAGTTATTAGTAGTTTTGCATATAGTTTGTATGGGATGTATCAAATCATTCAAGGGAACCATAACTATTTAATGGACCTATACTTTGAGTCATCTGCAATTGTTATCTATTTTGTTAAACTAGGAAGATATTTAGATGGCATTAGTAAGGATAAGACAAAAGAGGCAATTCAGAAGTTAACGCAGATTACACCAAATGAAGCAATTATTGAAGTAGACGGAGAAGAGAAAAAAGTTACTTTAGATGAAATTAAAAAAGGAAATATAGTGATTAGTCGTCCAGGAGAAAAAATTGCAGTAGATGGCGAAATCATAGAAGGAAAGGCACATTTAGATGAGGCGTTCATTACAGGAGAGAGCAAGCCTGTTTCAAAGGAAATTGGTAGCAAAGTAGTTGCTGGAAGTTTGAACTATGATGGATTTATTAAATACAAAGCAGAGAGAATAGGAAGGGAATCAACTGTATCTGAAATAGTACGTTTAGTGATGGAAGCCAGCAATACTAAAGCGCCTATTGCTAAAATTGCGGATAAAATATCAGGATATTTTGTACCAATTGTTATGGTAATAGCTATTATCACATTAATTGCTTATTTGCTATTAGGTTTTGGTGTATCCAGTAGCATTATTACTTTTGTAACAATACTAGTAGTGGCTTGTCCTTGCAGTTTGGGCTTAGCAACACCTTTAGCAATTATTGTAAGTGAAGGCTTGTGCGCAAGTAATGGAATTTTAGTAAAAAAAAGCGAAATTTTAGAAAATGCGTCTAAAGTAAATACCATTGTATTTGACAAAACAGGTACTTTGACCTATGGAAAACTAAAAATTGCAAAGGTATGCAATTATAGTGAACTAGCAGAAAGTGATGTCCTAAAATTAGTAGGAAGTATCGAGAAAAAATCTACACACCCAATTGCGAAAGCATTTGCAGAATACATGGAAGAAAACAAGCTAGAGTATTTAGAAGTAAACAATTTTCAAGATATCTCTGGGTATGGTATTATAGGAGAGATTGAAAAAGAAGAAATAATTGTAGGAAACAGCAAAATTTTGACAAAGTTTGAAATACAAAATCCATATGAACAAGAAGAAAAAGAGCTTGCTAAACAAGGAAATAGTATTGTATATGTTGTTAAAAATAAGCAATTGATTGCATTAATTGGTGTTAATGATGTAATACGCGAAAATGCAGTAGAGGTCATTCAAAAATTGAACGAAAAGAATATTCAAACCATTATGCTAACAGGTGACAATAAAGAAACAGCAGAGAAGATAGGGGAAGAATTAAAAATCACAAAAGTAATTGCTAATGTGCTTCCAGCAGAAAAAGCGGATATGATTAAAAAATTAAAAGCGGATAATCAATATGTTATGATGTGTGGTGATGGTATTAATGATAGCCCAGCACTAGCGAATAGCGATATTGGTGTTAGTGTAAAGAGTGGAACAGATATTGCTATGGATTCTTCTGATGTTATTCTAACCAAGAGTGATTTAGGTTCTATTTTGAGATTAATTACCATCAGTGAAAAGACAATTAAAAATATCAAACAAAATCTATTTTGGGCGTTTTTCTATAATCTTTTGATGATACCAATTGCTGTAGGAATATTGAAGCCTTTTGGTATTAGCATAAATCCAATGCTAGCAAGCTTGGCAATGGTGTTTAGTAGTTTGACAGTAATATTAAATACGTTGAGGTTGAAAAGAGTGGAGATATAAGCGAGGGAATAAAATGGAGGAAAAATTTAGAGATACTTTTAATCAATTAATAGACGAAAATGAGAATGAATTAAGACAAAACAGAGAAGAAGTAAGATATACTAGCAAGATAAATACAATTCCGATTACGATTATGGTTATTTGTGGAGTAATAGCATTTATGGGATTTTTTATTGCGGAACAAACTCATAATGTAATTGGAGCCATTATAGGAGTAATAGCATTAGGAATTTGTTTTGGTGCAGTAAAGAGAATTCAACATATCAAGATAGAAGAAAAAGATGAGTATAATGAAATTTACCAGAACAAGATCATAAAACCATTAATGAAACTATTTTACAATGAACCTTACACCTATATGCCATTAGTAGGAATTCCTAGAGAAGTATTCGAAGGAATAGAATATAGAAAATTTAATAGGTATACATCTAGTAATCTGATAGTTGGAACTATAAGACAAGGTTATGAATTTAAAATGGCAAATGTAGTAGCTATTAATAGTAAATATAGATATTTTACTAGTAACGATGTAAATAAATATGAGGATTATACTGTTTTTAATGGAGTACTAGTTGAAATAGAATTAAAAGAAAATTTTAATCATTATTTATATTTGAAAAGTAAAAGAGATATTTTAAGTAAAGATTTGAATGAGATAAGAAGAGAATTAAAGTTAAGTAAAAATAAGCTGAAAAAGAGCGATATAAAAGAATATAATGTATATACTTCAAATGAGAAATTTGCGGAGGAGATACTTTCTAAAGATATTGTATCGAAGTTATTAGAATACAGTAATATGGAAACTGGTGAATATTGCGAAATGGCAATTAAGGAAAATTTTATTTACTTAATAATACCAAATATTGAAATACCAGGAACAAGAGTTACATTATATGAAGATAGAGAAAATATGTATCAAGAATTATGGGAAGAATATAAGAAATTTGGTTTTGCTTTTGAGTTGTCGAACTTTATGATTGATACAATAGTTTTACAAAAGTAAAAAAAGATAACAAAAGTGATTGCATATTTCTTATTAATATGCTATTATAAATATAGATGGCAATAAAATTGTATAAATTGCATATAATATTATTGCTTTTGAAACAAAAAAAGTTGGTGATTCCAGCCATTAAATTGGAACTTAAAAAAGCGGTGATTCCAGCCATTAAATTGGAACTTAAAAAAGCGGTGATTCCAGCCATTAAATTGGAACTTAAAAAAGGGGAATTAGGGGTAACACTCTAATTCCTTTTATTGTTTAGTTATTGTAATTTTTTTAATGGTAATATATAATAAAAATACTAAGACCAACTATTAAAAGTCAATAGTTAGTTGAAAAGTTTTAAAAAAATTAGAAAAAAATATTTTAGACACAATAAAAAGACTTTAATGAAAATATTA
>JAAWKD010000005.1 GCA_022797215.1 Clostridia bacterium | reverse complement strand
AGAAGCAAAGGCAAAAGCCGAAGCAGAAGCAAAACTAAAAGCAGAGGAAGAAGCAAAGGCAAAAGCCGAAGCAGAAGCAAAACTAAAAGCAGAGGAAGAGGCAAAAGCGAAAGCCGAAGCAGAAAAGAAAGCCAAAGAAAATGCTAATATTGTAAAATTAAAAGTCTTAATTGCTTTTACTGACAAATACACAGACCAAGAATATAAGGTCAATGATGTAATATCAGTAGAGGAAGAAAGAGCTAAAGAATTATTAGCTGATCCAAGAAGATTAGTTGAAAAACTAAAATAAAGGAGCAAATAATATGCTAGAAAAGGTAAAAAATAGTCTTGGAATAACAGGTTCATATCAAGATAATACCATACAGGAATACATTAACGAAGTTAAGCAATACCTTATAGATGGCGGAGTATTGAAAGAAGTAGTAGATCATCCGACATCAGCTGGAATAATAGCAAGAGGAGTATCTGATTTATGGAATTATGGAAGCGGAGGGACATCGTTCTCTCCGTATTTCATGCAAAGAGCAATCCAACTGAGTGGAAAAACAGTAGCGGATTTAGAAAAAAATAATGATGCCAAAGTGGAGGAGGAAAAACAATGAGTGATTATAGAGTAGAAATTAAAAATCCTATTCCACTTGTATTATTAACTCCTAAATCTATTTCAAAAGCAAAAGGCGTTAATAGGTATGTATATCCAACAATTGAAGAAGCCTTAGCTATAAAAGATGAGAATAACAATTCTATAAATTTATTTTTTGGAAGTTTCAAAACTTATGGAGGAACAGAAAAGACAGTAAATGGTATATATTCCATAGAAGATACTGCAAACATTGAAACATGGTATAGACCAGATATTGCAAGCAATTGTAAAATTGCTAGAGCAAGTGATAATGCAATATTCGACATTATAAATGAACCAGAAGATATAAACCAAAGGCACCAATTTCTAAAGTTTAAAGTAAGAAGAGTAAAAGGCGGAGTCTAATATGAGCAATAAAGTATATTTAGAATTTGAAGGATTTGATGCAGCAATTGCAAGACTTAATAAATTAGGTGGAAATGTAAAAGGCATTTCCGAAAAAGCATTAAAGAAAACACATCAAATAATTACTAAAAAAGCCGAAGAAGCAATTACGCCACATAACGAAACACATCAAACAGAAAAAAGTTTACGAAGAGAAGCGGAAATTGAATGGGTTGGGACAACAGCAAGTGTCAAGACAGGTTTTAGCATTGGCGAAGGTGGACTTGCATCAATATTCTTGATGTATGGAACGCCAAGAATGAAAAAAGATCAAAAAATGTATAATGCATTTTGGAGCAAAAGCACTCAAGATGAAGTTAGACAAGCACAAAAAGAAATATTTTATAATGAAATAAGGAGGTTAAGCGATTAGTTATGGAAGATTTACTAATAAGCCTAATTGAATCGTTGGGCTATCCAATATTTCAAACAGGGTCACTAGGAGCAGATGAACTATATCCTGCTAGTTTTTTTACATATTGGAATAATAGTGCAGATGGAAATGAATTCTATGATAACAAAGAAAATTCTATAATATGGAGTTTTGATTTAAATTTTTATTCCGATGATCCAAGCATAATCATGGAACAACTAATGAAAGCAAAAGAATTATTGAAACAAAATGGATTTATTGTTTATGGAAAAGGTCATGCTGTAAAAAGTGATGAGGTAACCCACACAGGAAGAGGTGTTGACATAAAAATAATTGAAAGAATAGATAGGAGGAAAGAAAAATGCAAAAAGAATTAGATGAAATTGTAGAATACAGAGGCGTAGAAGATTTAGTAGCAGCCGAAGTATTAACAGATAATAACAAAGAAGGAGAAGGATATACAACAGGAGAAGTTTTTGCAATAGCAGGTGTTGCTGAAATAGGAAAAAGTACAAGTAATTCAAACGAACCACACTATTATAATAATATACCTGCTGTTGTTGTTGGTTCGACAGGAGCAGATGAAGTAAAAATAAACACATCAGCAATCCCATTAGATGTGCTAGCAAAAGTAACAGGTCAACATTATGATGATACGACAGGAGCATTAATAGAAGGAGAAAGAGAAACAAAATATTTTGCAATTGGATACAAAACAAAGAAAACAAATGGGGATTATGTATATGTATGGAGATTAAAAGGAACATTTAATATTCCAGAATCTACACACAATACTGAAACAGATGGTACTGATGCAAATGGTCAAGAATTAACTTATACAGGTATCAACACTACACATAAATTTGCTAAAGTTCTTGACAAAAACGGAAACAAAAAAGGTGCAAAAGCTGTTAATGTTGATCTTGGAAAAGACTTAGCAGATGTAAGTACATTCTTCGATACAGTTACAACGCCAGATACTTTGAAAGCAAAAGCCTAAGAGGAGGAAATATAAATGGATTTAAAATTAAATATCTATGAAAAGAAAAAAGTAGTAAAAACATATACAGCAGAAACATACGATTTAATGTTTGGAACAGTAGAAGATCTATTGGATGTTATCAAAATTGATAATATCCAAGCAGGAGATAGAACAGAACTACTAAAAGAAATTGCAAAAGTCTTGGTACACTCAATGGATATTGTTAAGCCTTTACTTAAAGATATATTCGAAGGATTAACAGATGAGGAACTAAGAAATACAACATTAAAAAACATTATAGATGTTTTAGCGGAAGTCATAGCATATTCAATTAATCAACTAACAAAAGGAAACAACGGAAAAAACTAGAGGAGGGGAATGTAAATATTCCCCTTTATCAAATATTTTTTGAATTGGAAATGGAAATTTGTAGTCGTTTCCCATCAATTACACCATTTTCAATCAGAAAAGAAAAACTAAGTGAGGTCTTTTTATTAGTTAGAAGATTAGGAATTTATGATACAGCAAACATGAATAAAAAGAAAAGAAGAAAAAGAGTACCAGCTAGTGATAGCTGGTTTTAATTTGCCTTAGAAAAGAGGTGGAAAAGTGAGCAATAAGGGAGAAGATATAACAACCAGATATAAACTCGACATATCCGAATTTAAAAGAAATATAAACGAAGCAAACAATCAAATGAAATTGTCGAGATCAGAATTTAATAAAGTAACTGCAGGAATGGATAATTGGGCTAAATCAACAGATGGTTTAAGTGCTAAATTAAAGCAACTAAAATCCACGATGGATGCACAAGTATCAAAATTACAGGCGTACCAAGGACAATTAAAGACAGCACAAAAATATGAAAAAGAGTCTACTGCTGAAATAGAAAACTTAAAGAAAAAATTGGAAGAAGCTAAAAAAGCATATGGAGATAATTCAGATGAGGTTAAGGCTCTACAAAGTCAATTAAGTTCTGCAGAGCAAGCACATTCTTCAATCAAACAGCAAATATCAAATTTAACAGTTACAATTAATAATCAAGAAGCAGCAGTAGCTAAAATAGAAAAAGAATACAGCAATTATAGTACACAATTGCAAAATTTACAGAAAGAAGAAGCAAAGGCAAATAGTACAACTAGCAAATTATCAAGTACAATTGAGGCACAACAAAAAGCGGTCGATGATGCGAAGGAAGCATACAAAAACGCAGTATTACAATATGGAAAGAACTCAGCAGAAGCAAATGGACTTGCAAAAGAGATAAAAACCTTATCAAGTAACCTAGCAGAAAACAAAGCAAAAATGGAGGATGCCGATAAGGCAGCGAACAAATTAGATAAAAGCATAGATGAAGCAGGAAATTCAGCAAATGAAGCTTCAAATGGTGGATTTACTGTTTTGAAAGGTGTACTAGCAAACTTGGCAACAGATGCAATTGAAGGTTGTTTAAGTGCATTAAAGAAAATGGGAAGTGCTTTAGTAGATGTCGGAAAACAAGCGATAGCAGGATATGGAGATTATGAGCAATTAGTTGGAGGAGTCGAAACCTTATTCAAAGACAGCTCTGGAATAGTTGAAGGTTATGCAAATAATGCATATAAAACAGCAGGACTTTCTGCAAATGAATATATGGAAACTGTAACCTCTTTCTCTGCATCTTTACTACAAAGTTTGAATGGAGATACCGCAAAATCTGCACAAGTTGCAGACAAAGCAATTACAGATATGTCCGATAATGCAAATAAGATGGGAACATCAATGGACATGATACAAAATGCATACCAAGGTTTCGCCAAGCAAAACTATACTATGTTAGATAACTTAAAGTTGCGGTTATGGTGGAACCAAAACAGAAATGGAAAGACTTATCTCAGATGCAAATAAACTAGCAAAAGCACAAGGGAAAGCAGGAGATATGACCATCGAAAGTTATGCTGATATTGTAGAAGCAATACATTTGGTACAAGACAATATGGGTATAACAGGAACTACAGCGAAGGAAGCAAGTACAACTATTCAAGGAAGTGTAAATTCAATGAAATCTGCATGGAATAATTTGCTAACAGGAGTAGCAGATGATAATGCAGATTTTTCAGCGTTAATGGACAATTTAATTGATAGTGTTGTAACGGCAGCTGAAAATCTAATTCCAAGAGTACAAGAAGTTTTGCAAAAACTTCCTGAGTTAATAAATGGACTAATTCCACGATTGATATCAATAATAGAAGGAATACTACCAGATTTATTATCAGGAGTCACAAAATTAATACAAGGCTTAGTAGGAGCCTTGCCGAGCTTACTGCAATCGATAATAAATGCAATAATAAATTTATTACCAGAACTAGTAACTGCAGGCATTCAAATAATACAAAGCCTTTTACAAGGAATGGGAACTATGATCCCACAAATTATAACAGCCTTTGTAGAGATGATCCCAAAACTAGTACAAGCATTAATAGATGGAATACCAGATCTAATAAATGGAGCAATACAATTCTTCATGGCAATTATTGATGCAATTCCAACAGTTATAAAATCAATTTTGAATGCTCTACCACAGATTATAAATAGTATTGTTAATGGTTTGATTACAGGAATACCACTTATAATAGATGGTGCAATTCAATTACTTATGGGAATTATTGCTGCTATTCCTGATATTATAGATGCAATTATAAACGCATTACCAAGTATAATAGAAGCTATAGTAAATGGATTAATAAATGGACTAGATGCAATTATAGATGGTGCAATTCAATTATTAATGGGTATCATACAAGCAATTCCACAGATTATACAAGCACTAATACCAGAAATACCAAAAATAGTTACAACAATAGTAACTACTTTGATAGAAAACCTACCTGTGTTAATACAAGGTGCTATTGAATTATTTATGGGACTAATAAAAGCAATTCCGCAAATTTGCATCGAATTAATAAAAGCAATTCCACAAATAATTGTAGCAATCTTCAAAGGATTAGCAGAACTGCCTGGAAAACTTGGCGAATTCTTTAGTGGAGCATGGGAAGGCATAAAAAATGTATTTTCTGGAGTAGGAGATTTCTTTGGAGGAATTTGGAATGGCATAAAAAATGCATTTTCACATGTTACTGATTGGTTCAAAAATATATTTTCAAATGCATGGCAAGCTGTAAAAAATGTTTTTAGTGCAGGAGGAAAAATATTCGATGGAATAAAAGAGGGAATAGTAAATGTTTTCAAAACAGTTGTTAATGGAATAATAGGTGGAATAAATAAAGTTATAGCAATTCCTTTTAATGCCATAAATGGAATACTAAGCAAGATAAAAAGTATTGAAATAGTAGGAATTAAACCTTTCGATTGGATAAAGACATTTAATGTTCCACAAATCCCAAAACTTGCACAAGGTGGGGTACTAGAAAAAGGACAAGTAGGATTACTAGAAGGATCAGGAGCAGAAGCGGTAGTTCCTCTTGAAAAAAATAAAGGATGGATCAAAGCAGTAGCAAATGAAATGAAGGAACAAATTAAGAGTAATGCTGCTAGTATAAGCAATGTAACGAATACAACATCAAATGTTAATAATAATTATACACAAATAATTAATGCACCTAAACAACCTTCAAGGTTAGAATTATATAGACAAACAAAAAATTTACTAAATCTAAGAACAACTTAAAAGGAGGGGAAATAAAATATGTTTACTTTGAAAGTAGAAAATGCAAAAGGAGCGATCCTAGAACTTACCCATGATGAAGGAAACTATCAAGTTACTAGCATAGATGGATTAACCCCTCCAAATGCAAATATAAATACATCAAGCTATGCAAATGGCGATGGTTCTTCTTTTAATAGTTCAAGAATTCCAAATAGAGAAATTGTAATAACAGTTTATATAAATGGAGATGTACAAAAGAATAGGTTAACATTATATAAATACTTTAGAAATAAAGAATGGTGCAAAATTTATTATCAAGATGAGGATAGAAATGTTTATATAGAAGGATATGTACAAACACTCGAAGCACCTAAATTCGTACAAAAACAAGTAGCCCAGATTTCAATATTATGTCCAAATCCATACTTCAAAGATATGGAAACAATAGTACAAAGCATTTCAAAAATTGTAAAAAAATTTACTTTTCCATTTTCTATAAATGAGAATAAGCCAATTCCATTCTCTGAGTTAGAACTTGAAAAAGTAACAAATGTCATAAACGATAGTGAAAGCGAAACAGGCTTGATAATTAATTCAAAATTTATGGGTACAGTAGATAAACTAGAAATTCGTAATGTAGACAATGGCGAAAGTTTTATAATCAATTATAGATTTGCAAAAAATGATAAACTTGTAATTGACTGTAATAGAGGAAATAAATCAGTAATCTTAACAAGAGGAGCAACAGAGTATAATCTAATTCCTTATGTACAAAGTGGATCTGTATTTTTCCAATTAGGAATAGGGGACAATAACTTTAGTTTTTTAGCAGATGAAGGAATAAATGATATGCTACTAGACATTAATTTCAAATATTACAGGGTATACTTAGGAGTATAATATGGAATTTTATTTATTAGATAGTAATTTAAGAAAGAAACATATAATAGACACCTATTCAAGTGCTATATGGGTACCAAGGTATAATGATATTGGCGACTGTGAATTGGCTATTGATGCAACAGTAGAAAACTTTAAGAAAATAGCAGAAACTAAATACATAACACGAAATGATGATGATATGGTGTGCGAAATAAAGAAAATAGAAATAAAAACAGATGTTGAAAATGGCGATTTACTAATTATTACAGGAACAGATATAAAAACTATTCTAAATCAGAGAATAGTTACAAAACAGACTAATTTCAATGGACTAGTAGAGGATTATATAAGAACATTAATCAATGAAGCAATTATAAATCCTACAAATAAAGATAGAAAAATTAGCAATTTTATTCTGGCCGACAAAAAAGGTTATACAGAAAGAATAAGGGAACAGGTAACATACGATAATGTTGGAAACAAAATACAAGAACTGTGCAAACAGTATGGTTGGGGATATAAAGTAGGAATTAGTAATGAAAAATTTGTATTTTCTTTATATAAAGGTATAGATAGAAGTAAATACATTACATTTTCACAGAACTATGATAATATTTCCACAACAGATTACACTAAAGATGATAGCAATATAAAAAATGTTGCATTAGTAGCAGGAGAAGGAGAAGGGGTTGCAAGAACAACTATAACTATAGGTAGTGGATCAGGAATTAATAGACATGAGGTGTATATTGATGCTCGTGATGTTTCAAGCTCAATAGATTATAATGAACTAGTAACAAACTATCCAAATGGAACACAAAAAGTTATAAATGGTGTGACATACTATCAAGTCAATGGAATTAATATAGCTATACTCACAAAAAATGACAAGGGAGAAGTATCCGAGGTTCAATTATGCAAAGATGTATATATTGAAAACTTAAAAAGCATAGGATATGAAAAAATGACAGAATATATATCAGTTACTTCATTTGCAGGAGAAATTATAGTAGGAATCAGTTATACATACAAAAAAGATTATAATTTAGGAGATATTGTTAAGATAAAAAATGAATATGGAATATCTATGAATGCAAGAATAACTGAGGTATTAGAAAATCAAGATGAAAGTGGTTACAAAATGGAACCAACTTTTGAAAATGTATAAAAATAAAGAAATAGGAGGCAAAAAATGGCAGATGATGTAAAATATCCAGTAAATGCTGGATTTTTTAATGCAATTAATGAGGACAGGGCATATTCAGCAGATGATATGAATAGACCATACAGGAAACTGATCAGTAATGGTGTTTTTGCAACTCCAAAAGGAACAGCATCAGATGATTTGCAAGTTTTTACAGCAAATAACGGAATGAATATAATCGTTTCAAAGGGCGATGCTATTATTGGGGATAAGTGGTTCGAAAATCCAAGCGATTTGACAATAACTATATCACAAAATTCAGAGGTCTTGCCTAGAATAGACAGTATAATCGCACAAGTTGATAGAACACAAGCAGGAAGAGTAGGAAGTATAGTGTATAGGCAAGGTTCTGCTTCAAGTAATCCTGTGCATCCAGAGATTAACACAGATGAAGATATATTCGAATTGAGAATTGCCGATATTAGAATAAGCCCTTCATGTGTAAAAGTTACACAAGACTTAATAACAGACTACAGAGGAAGCAATGAGTGTCCTTGGATTACAAGTTTAATATATCAAGTAGACACATCAACATTATATGCACAATGGCAAGCAGCATACCAAAAATATTATGATGATCAAGAAGCGGAACATGATGAGTATTTTGAAGAATTCAAAAATACAATGGCAAGTTTCTTTGCTCAAGAAGAGCAAGCATTTGGAACATGGTTCAATCAAATGAAGGATCAATTATCGGAGGACGCTGCAGGAAAATTACAACTTGAAGTAGACAACTTAAACCAATTACTAATGGAAGCAATTAGACCAATTATGACACAAAATGGAGAAATACTAGCAACAGAATCAGGAGAATACATAGTAACAGGGTTATAAATGAAAATAAATGTACTAGAAAGAAGCTATACTTCAAGAAAGTTATTTTATTTTGAAAAATATGTTATTTTATAGGAGGAAAAAAGTATGATTAAGAAAATATCGGACTTAACAGAAGCAACAGATGCTAAAGAAACAGACATAGTCTGTATGGTCGATTTAGGAAATGGAGAAACTAAAAAAATCACATTTGGAACATTACTTAAGAGTATTATTCCTAAAAGTGCAGCAGCACATAATGGGATATACAGAGGAAAGAACATAACTAGCTTGTTTTATGATGGCACACTATCAGAACAAATTGCAGCAGGAACATTCGATGATATCTTCATAGGAGATTATATTATAGGAAAGGTAAGCAATAGAAAATACATAGTAGCTGACCTTAATTATAGGCTACATTGTGGAGACATAGAATGTACCACACCTCATGTTTTGATGGTACCAGAAAGAATAATGGGAACAGCTAAAATGAATGATACTAATATTACAACAGGGGCTTATGAGGGAAGTAAGATGCATACGGAATATTTGATACCATTTAAAACAATAATACAAAATGATTTTGAAACAAATCATATTCTTAGTCATCAAGATGTATTGACAAATGCAGTTACAGATGGCAAGTCAAGTGCGTGGGCATGGTATGAAACGACTGTAGAGTTAATGAGTGAAAGTATGGTTTATGGACACAATGCATGGGGAGCTCATCATGGATATGAGACAGGAAATAACAAATCACAATTATCTTTATTCAAATTAAAACCAGAAACAATAATTGTATTAAACGATGCAGGGCAAAGATATTGGTATTGGTTAAGAGATGTTGTTTCTTCTTCGAACTTCGCTGGTGTGGGCAACGGCGGTTATGCGTCCAGTGGCAGTGCTTCCGACTCGGGCGGCGTTCGCCCTGCTTTCCTAATCCATTAATCATACATCCTCAGGGCTTTATGCCCTGAGGAAAAGAATAGAGAACATAAGGAAGGAGAAAAATAGTATTATTAGCTAATGTCAGATATAAAAAAGAGTAATAGAAAAGAATCAAAATTAGAAACGATACACAACGCATATGCAATAAGAAGGGCGGTAACAAAATTAGCAGAAAATAATTTTTATATAAGTGAAGCAAAGATAGAAAATATTATTGCAGAAAAAATAAAATTGTTTCCAGATGATGATAAGAAAAGAATTAAGGAAAGAACCTATGATTACTTTAAGCAGCAAATAAATCGTTCAACAAATAGAGTAATTGAACTTGCTTGTGGAATAAGTGAGCATTTGCGAATAGCAAATACGATATTTCCTACCTATATGTCTGAATTTGAAGAAAGAAGAATAGAGATGGATAGAGCCATGGCTTGCTGTAATGCTTTGCAAGACGAATTACAATATATTGGAGAATGTTTATATGCTGATCTTAATAAATATACGAATTTAGTATTAGGAATTCAAAAAGAATTCAATATGATAAAGGCTCTCAGACAATCTGACAATAGATTTCTTAAAAATATAAAAAAATAGTGGGTATTCTTTGTATGTTGTTTCTTCTTCGAACTTCGCTAATGTGAACAACAACGGTAATGCGAACAGTAACAGTGCTTCCAACTCGAACGGCGTTCGCCCTGATTTCACAACCATGCAACAATAAAGTGGGCTAAGTTTCCACAAGTATGGCAATGGGAAAAGGAAAGGAAAGACTATCCCTTCAATTTGTGAAAATTGATAAATGATAATCATTATGTATTTGATTACGATCAGTAATACTATAAAAGTGATTTATGAATATTTTTTGTGATGCTAATAAAATATATGAAGCTGGAACAAAGTCAATAAAAGCGGCACCTTTTAAACAACAAACACAGCTTTTTGAAATGAACCAATTGTTATTAACTGCAGAATTACAAAAAGCAATGAAAGAAAAAACATATAAACCAACAAAGGGTAGAAAATTTACAATAAAAGAGAGAGGAAAAATAAGACATATTACTACTAATAATATGATTGACAAAACAGTAAATCATTTGATGTGTGATAATGTTTTAAGTCCAGCTATTAAACCTTACCTTATATATGATAATGGAGCAAGTCAAACAGGAAAAGGTGTAGCATTTCATAGAAAAAGATTAGAAATACATTTACACCAATATTATAGACAACATAAAAATAATGAGGGATACATACTGCTAATAGATTTTAGCGGTTATTACGCAAGTATTCCTCATGATTTGTGTCTGGAAAATTTACAACAATTTTTGAAAAAAGCTGATAAAGAAGAGGCACAAATTACATTGTGGATCCTAAAAAATATATTTGAAATATTTAATATAGATAATAAAAATAGAAGAGGAGTAGACATAGGAAGCCAACCGAGTCAAAATATAGGAATTGCATACCCAGCAAGAATAGATAACTATATAAAAATAGTTAAGGGAGTTAAACATTATGGAAGATATACAGATGATATGTATATAATTCATGAAAGCAAAGAATTCCTAAAACAATTACTAAAAGAAATACAACAAATTGCAAATGAATTAGGATTAATAATAAACCCTAAAAAAACACATCTATGTAAATTATCTCAAACATTTAGGATTTTACAGTTACAATATAAACTAACAGAAACAGGTCGAGTAGTTAGAAAAATACATCCAAAATCAATTACTCGAGAACGCAGAAAGCTAAAAGCATATAAAAGATTACTAGAACAAAAAAGGTTAACTTATGAAGAAATAGAAAATATATTCAAATCATGGATGTCTAGTAATTATAAAAATATGTCAATGCAACAAATAACAAATATGTCACAATTATATTATAATTTATTTAGGAGGAAGGTAACATGGAAAAATCATGGAAAATTACGCTATCTGATGGAACGCAACTTACAGATCTTAGATTAAATGGTAACAATTTTGTATCAGAAACAGAAATTACAGAGGATATTTTCAAAGGAAAATTATCAAAGGTAAAGTTTGAAGGAGAAGTAAATGGAAATACATTTAATCAAGAATGCAACCAAATGGAATTAGTACAAGTAGCCCATTATGAAGATGGATATTACTTCGTATTAAGAGAAGTATCACAAGAAGAACTAGAAAAGATGAAAACAAGAGCAGATATAGAATATCTAGCAATGATGGCAGACATTGATATGGAGGAGGAATAGATCATGAGTAAAAATTTTGAAAAAGTCAAAAAATATTACGATACGCAAGTATGGAACCAAGCAAGAGTATATAATGCAGTTGGTAAATGGATAACAGAAGAGGAATACAAAGAGATAACAGGAGAAGTTTATAATTCAGTTTCTAAGCCTTAAATAATTCTAATGATAAAGAATGTATAATACAAAAATAAAACGCTCTAAGGCGTTATTTTTTTGCGTTAAATATGAATAATTTACAAGAGAGGAGGAAAACAAGTGGAATATATATCAGTAATTGTTATTTCGGTAGCAACTTTTCTAAATGCATTAATAGCAATAGCAAGTTTTATTACTAAGGTTAAAAAGCCTATTGATGCCACAGTAGATAAAAAATTCAAAGAAGTACTAAAACCAATTAATGATAAACTAGGAACTATCGATGATAGAATAGATAAATTAGATAAGAATCAATGTAAAAATTACCTAACAGAATTTCTAGAAGATGTTAAAAATGGAATCCCTAAAAGTGATATACAAATTCAAAGAGCCACAGAAGTATATGACCATTATCGAAATGATTTGCATTTAAACACCTACATACATGATAGTTGGGAAAAATATATGAAAGGAGGAAATAAGTCATGACAATACAAGTATTAGTTTATATTATTACAACATTCTTTACTTACATAATGGGAATAATATCAAAACACTTTGAATGGAATTATACATTACCTATCCCAATACAAAACATTATAATAGGATTTATAGCAGCAGGAATAGGAATATTAATTCACATTGAAGGACTAGATGCTAATAGTATAATACAAGCCGTTATAACTGCTATTGGTGGAGTTGGAACTGCTACTGTATTATATGATGCAAAAAATCAATAATTTAATACAAGAAACAAATTCTTGTATTTCTTAGATGCTAGAAGAAAAATAAAAAATCTTCCAGTATTAATTTTTTTATAAGGAGGTTTTCAAGCATGGAAGAAAACGAAGAAGAAATTGTATTAACACCAGAAATGGAAGAAGAATTTTCAAATGGGAAAGGAGAAGAAAGCGATGAGTAATTCAAATTTAGTAACTGTAAATGTACCTGCACATTCTAGTAATTATAGTGTAGGAAGAAGCGGAAGAAAAATTGAAATGATTGCTATACACCACATGGCAGGAGTATTGACTGCAAAACAATGCGGAGGAATATTCCAAAGAGTAGGAAGAAAAGGCTCAAGTAATTATGGAATAGGAAAAGATGCCGATGTTGGATTATATGTAGATGAAGCAAATACATCATGGTGTAATTCAAATTGGGATAGTAATTGTAAATCAGTAACCATAGAAACATCAAATAGTTCTATTGGTGGAGATTATCCTGTTTCAGATAAAGTATTGAATAAACTCATAGAATTAGTAGCAGATATAGCAAGAAGAAATGGACTAGGAACCCTTGTAAAAGGAAAGAATGTAGTATGGCACTCTATGTATGCTAATACAAATTGTCCAGGCAGATATTTATTATCAAAAATGGATTATATTGTAGAACAGGCCAATAAAATAAATGGTCAAGGAAGTTCTAACAATGAAAATGTAGTAGCTAATACAACAAATAGTTATCTTGTAAAAGTTACTGCAGATGCATTAAACATTAGAAGTGGAGCAGGAACCAATAATCCAATTGTAGGATGTATTAGAGATAAAGGTACATATACAATAGTAGAAACATATGGAAATTGGGGAAAATTAAAGTCAGGGGCAGGATGGATTTGCTTAGATTATACAAGCAGAGTAAGTGGAACAGCTCAACCAAGTACAACAAATACAGCTACTAGTTTTAGTAAAGGTCAGAGAGTAACATTAAAGGCAAGTGCAAATAAATATTGCACAGGACAAACAATACCAAACTATGTAAAAGGCAAGACATATACGATTATGCAAGTAGGAAGTGGAAATACACATCCTAATGGAGTATTACTAAAAGAAATCATGTCTTGGGTATATAAGTCAGATGTACAATAGAAAATAGAGGAGCAAAACTCCTCTATTGCATATTATTCAATTTTTGTTGTATATTATAAAGTATATCAAATGCTTCCTTACAAGTTGTATTATTCAAATCAATACTTTTAATTTTTTTGATAATTTGATCATAAGAAGTATTTTGATTAGAAGGTGTTAGATTAGGAACAACCTCAAAATTAATGTTATGCTCTGATAGTAATTCGGTGTATTTCCCAAGGGTAGAAAGTGGGAAACCACACTTAACTATTTCAGGACTTAAATCGGTTAGCTTCAAACCAATTTCTTTAGAAACTAATCTTGCATCTTCGTTTAATATATTATAAAAAATCCCTACTTTGAATATGTATATTTTTTCAGGATCCTTTTTCTTTAGTTCTTCATATTGCTTCATTAGTTTACTCATGTTTTTTATTTCCTTTCTTTCTAACAATAATTTCGCCAATCTCACAATCAAACAAATCACACATTTTTTCAAGAGTGTCGAAACGAATGCTACTTGTTTGATTTTCCATTAGTCGTGTAAGAGCCTGATAACCACCCTCCATATTTTTCACAAACCAATACTTACTTCTCTTTTGTTTTTTTAATAATTCTTTAACATTTACTTGAATCATGTTACCACCTCCTTATAATATAACTATTTTATAGTAAAGCAACAAAAAAATTAACTCTCCGCAATTTGACTTAAAATGCAAATAACTATATTGAAATAGAGATATTTGTGTTATAATATATTTAGATTAAGGTGGAAGAGGGTATAGTAATGAAAAATGCAGATGTACTAAATATATTGAATGAAATAAGCAATTATTTAGACAAAGAAGAATATATGGAAGCAGCAGAGTATATAAGAACAAAAAAAGCAGAGATAAATAGTATAGTAGATCCAACAAGTGAATATATGGACAAATTGATTAAAGATTTAACTTGAAAGTCAAAAAATGTCGAATTTTGTATTATAGATATATCAATAGGAATGAAACTTTGTACCTAACTTTGCGTATAGTTATTTTTATTTACATAATATGGTAAAATATAGATAAGAGATATCTCTGAAATATAATTAGGAGGAAATATTTATGAGATGCAAAATAACTATATTTTATAAAGAGGACAAATTGCTATATAGGATAATTGCAAAAATATTAAATAAGTATTCCTGTGAAGTTTATAGAAGAGGGATATTGGAAGGTTTTAATTATAACAGCAATGTTGACAATGTCAACGATTTGTCAACTATACATAAGTTATAATAAAATATAAAAAGTTAAATTAAAATAAAATATAATAAACAGTTTCTTGCAAGATGCTGATATTATTGTTATACAACGATATGATAAGATATGATAAAATAAAGTAAGTTAAATTAGTCTAATTTACAAGTCACGTGGAGTGTGTAGCAGTGCTACAACTAAAATAAGATATGTAATACTTGATTTTGATATAGTTTCAGAGATTATAACTTTTGAGGAGAAAGGCAGATTTGGGAAAGAAAAACATCAAAATTTGGGTGTGAAAGTTAAAGTAGTTGCTTAGGTGGTAAGTGGAAACACATAAATTAATTTTTGGAAAATTGAGCAAAGTGTTTGAAATACTAGATAAGTTACGATTGTGTCTATGGTAGGCATAACAGGTATAGGTTGTACTGGTAAGTAGATACAAAGAAAAGTTAAGTATTTCAAGTGTTAGAAAGAATTTATTAAAATGAGTTATAGAGAATCTTTATTAAATGGGTGTCAGTAGATATGTGCTGATGCTTATTTTTTATAGAACGAAAAATTGAGGAAATTCGTGCTATGAATTTTTATATCACGAAAATTCAAAAAAATCCGTGTCATACATTTGCATACCAATTTTAATCTCCAATAGAAATAATATCAAGAGTAAAATAAACTCACTTTGTTCGCTCTTGACATTATTTCTATTGGAGATTTTGTGTGCAATTAAGCAAATGTAAGGATAAATATGTTTTGTAAATATTAGCAAAACACTATGAAAAAATGTTAATTTGTGATATAAATAAAGTGAATTACTAGATATAGTGAAGATTGGAGAAATAATGGAATTAAAAAAAATAAAAATAGAAGAATTTGAAAAATTAAAAAAGTTGTTTCCAGATAATGAAGAAATGTGGCTTAAGTATAAAAATAAGAGATTACAACAATTTCAAAAACAAGAAATAGATGTATTTGTGATTGAAGATAACAAAGATATTATTGGAGAATTAACTGTCAATTATAAAAGCCATCAATTAGAAACAGAAACAATACCAAATAAAAGAGTATATTTAGAAGCATTTAGAGTAGATAAAAAATATCAAGGACGAGATTTAGGACAAAAATTAATAAATTATTGCATAGATTATTTAACTAATATAGGATATATAGAATTTACAATAGGTGTAGAAGATGACAATAAAATAGCAAAGCATATATATTTTAAACTAGGATTTACGAATGCAATAGATAAAGGACATGGAGATGAATTTGATTCTTGTGAATATACTTTATATTTAAAAGATATAAACAAAATTGATATAAACTCATACATAGGGAAAATAATTACAGCAAAAATTGATAGGCAAATGGGTTCAAAGCATCCAGAATATGGATTTATATATCCTATTAATTATGGATATATACCAAATACAATAAGTGGAGATAGAGAAGAACTAGATTGCTATGTTTTAGGAGTTTTTGAACCAATAGAAAGTTTTACTGGAGAATGTATAGCGATAATACATAGATTAAATGATAATGATGATAAATTAATTTTAGTACCAAAAGATAAAAAATATACAAATGATGAAATTAGAGTATTGACAGAGTTTCAAGAAAGATTTTTTGAAAGTATAATTATTAATTAATGCTAGAGAAAATAAGAGGTGGAATAATATGCTTAATAGTAAAGGATTTGACTTATGGGCAGATAATTATGATGAAACAGTAGGAATATCAGATAATGATAATACATATCCATTTGCAGGATATAAGAAAATTTTAAATGATATATATAATTGTGTATTAGAAGGTTATTCAAAAAATATATTGGACATTGGTTTTGGAACAGGAACATTAACTACAAAATTATATGAACAAGGATGCAATATATATGGACAAGATTTTTCAGATAAAATGGTAGAACTAGCAAAAAATAAAATGCCTAATAGTAAATTATTTAAAGGAGATTTTTCAAAAGGTTTGGTAGAAGAATTGAAACAGCAAAAATATGATGCAATTATTGCAACATATTCGTTACACCATTTGACAGATAGAGATAAGATTCAGTTTATAAAAAATCTTATTGGATTATTAAATGAAAATGCAGTAATTTATATTGGAGATGTGGCATTTGATACAAGAAGAGATTTAGAAAAATGCAAAGAACAATGTGGAGAACATTGGGATAACGAAGAAATATATTTTGTATATGATGAAATAAAGAAAGAATTTACAAACAGTGAATTTGTAAAATATTCTGAATGTGCAGGAATTATTAAAATTTGGTAAGAAAAAGTAGTAAATGTAATAGAAAAATAAAAAATATAACTATTATATTAGAAAGGATTCAATATGAAAAAAATTGGAAGAATAGGAGCTGAAATTTTAGAACAATTAAGTGATAACAAAGTTCATAAAAGAGCTGATATTCTACAGCATCAGAAAGCACTACTAAGAGGAAATGAAGAACCTCATATTGATTTTAAATTTAGTATGACATTGACAACTCTAATAGAGTTAAATTATATATTTAGGGAAAAGAGAGGAGAATATAGGATAACTCCATCTGGTTTGAAAATTTTAGAAAAAAATAGAGAAAACTTATATAAACAAATAGAAGGCTATAAGAAGGTATCTGAAAAAAATTCTAAATTAGTATATATAATATTCAAAGAAGCTAATGCAAAATTTTTAAAAGAAAATATAAATTCTATAGAAAGAGATGTTGCAGAAGAATGTTTATGCTCATCATTAAGTAAATGTCTAGATAAAGTGATGGAAACAAGAAAAATTAGTGGCTATTATGCTGAAGCAAATTATAATAGAAACGAATATATGTATAAGACAATAATAAATAATCAATATAAAGTGATTAGAATAAAATGTGATTTAATTGTACATAGTAGAGGAGAAAATACTATTCAAGATAACTTACTAGCAATAGAAATGAAAAAGAAAAATAATCCACAAGATAGAACAGAAAATAGAGAAAGATTAGAAATTATGACAAAGAATACATACTATGGAGAAGTAATATTTGAAGAACTACCAAGACATATATGCAGATATTCATTAGGAATTTTTTATGACTTAGATAAAGATAAAAGAGAAATAGAAATGGAGTTTTATAAAAATGGAACTATGACATGGAAGGAAAAAATAAAATATGATAAGTATGGAAATATTGAACAAAGCAAAGTAGAAGAAACTTAGATTTGTACAAAATCAAGTCAAACGAAAATTATTAAAACTCAATGCCCTCAATTAAAATTGAGGGCAGGAAAGCGAGTGTTCAAACATCGCCTACACACATCGAAGGACAAGCCTTCAAGAGTTAATAAAAGAACAAAAATTTTAAGCAAATATGATGTAAAAATTCACCAAATGAACCGCTAAAAAATGCCTAGTAGAGTGTGAAAGTTCACTAAATGTACTAAATTTTATAAAAATACAGAGATTAGTTCACCAAGTGTACTTGAATTTTGTTAAAGTTAAAAGGAAAAGTACACTGAGTGAACTAAAAATTACTAAAATTAAAATAAAGTACACCAAGTGAACTAAAGATTTCAAAAAATTAGTAAAAAGTACACTAAGTGAACTCACAAATAAGGATTATAAAAATAAATTTAAAAAAATTTTATACAAGTACACTTAGTGTACTTACCTAAAAATCAAGACTTTATCATTTTAACAGAAAAAAGGGAAAAAAACGGGAATTGAACTTTATAGAACATCATAATATAATCGTATTATCAAAAAATGTAAAACAATCAAGTCAGTCGAAGCTAGCACGACTGGCTTTTTCTGTTGCCTTTTTTGAAATCTAAACTATTCAAGGAGGAGAATTTTTATGTTATATGAAGTCAATTTTGATAATACAAAAAACATCAAACTAAATGAAAATATTTTTAATTGCAGTATAAAAATAGCAATACTAAATAAAACATTTAAAGCAGGGTTAATTAAAGAAAAGAGATATTTAGAATTAAAGCAAAATATCTTGCAAGAATATAATTTAACTCACATAGGTATTTGAAAAATTAAACTTTTGATGTATAATAAGCACATAAAGATTCTCTAAACTTGAGAAAGGAAGGGTAAATTTGAAAGTACAAGTTATAGAGAGGAAAAAAGGTCGAATTAATAGAACAACAGGAGAAGAAATAAAAGGAAATTTAAGAGTATGTGCCTATGCAAGAGTAAGTACTGAAAAGGAAGAACAAATAAACAGTTATAATTCTCAACTAAAGTATTATGAAGAAAAAATAAAAGCGAATAGTGATTGGAAATATGTTGGCATTTATGCAGATGAAGGAATAACAGGAACACTAGACTATAAAAGAGATGGCTTTATGAAAATGATGCAAGATGCAACAATGGGCAAATTTGATATGATAATTACAAAATCAATATCAAGATTTGGAAGAAACACAGTTGATACCTTAAAATATGTAAGAGGACTAAAAGAAAAAGGAATTGCTATTTATTTTGAAGAAGAAAGAATTAATACTTTAGAAATATCAGGGGAAATAATGCTAACAGTATTAAGTGCAATGGCACAACAAGAAAGCGAAAATATTTCTTCACATGTAAAATTAGGCTTGCAGATGAAACAAAAAAGAGGGGAACTAATTGGATATAATGGTTGTTTAGGATATGTATATGATAAAGATACAAAAGAAATATCAATCAATTATGAAGAAGCAGAAATAGTAAGATATATCTTTGAAAGATATTGTCAAGGAGTAGGTTGTACAACAATTGCAAAAGAACTAACAAATATGAAATATAAAACTCCTACAGGCAAAAAGAAATGGCACGAATCAACAATAAGAGGTATTTTGAAAAACGAAAAATACAAAGGAGATGTCTTACAAGGAAAAACATATACAACAGATCCAATTTCACATAGAAGAGTAGTAAATATGGGAGAAGAAAATCAATACTACATACAAGAACATCATGAGCCAATTATTTCTGAAAGAATGTTTAATCAAGCACAAGAAATTTTACAAAAAAGAGGAGGAGTACGAGGCTCTGGAAGAAGAAAAGGTAACTTTAGTAGAAAATATCCTTTTAGTAGCAGACTATATTGTGTTTTCTGTGGAAGCTTATTAACAAGAAGAAATTGGCACTCAGGAACTAAAAATAGTATAACAGTTTGGCATTGTATGGAATTTGTAAAACATGGAAAAGAAAATTGCCCACATTGTAAAGCTATGAAAGAAAGCATTATAGAAGAAGCATTTACAGAAAGTTACAGACTACTATGTAATAACAATAAACAAATAATCCAAACATTCTTAAACGAAATGGAAGAAATCATACAAGAAGAAAGTAACGAAAGTTCTATTAAAAGACTAGAGGAAGAAAAACAAATTTTAAAAGAAAAGATAGACAAATTAATTGATTTGAACTTAAATGGAACAATAACATTAGAAACTCTGCAAGAAAAGAGAGCTAAGCTACAAAACAAAATAAATAGCATAGAGAAAGAACAAGAGCATTTACAACTAGAGTTGGAAGATTCAATTAGTTTAAATCAAGGATTAAACAAGTTTAAAACATTGTTTAAAGATAATGAAATTATGCCAGAATTTGATAAAGATGTTTTTGAATTGATGATAGAAAAAGTTATAATAGGAGAAAAAGAAGAAAACGAAAAAACAAATCCAAGAGTCATAACTTTTATCCTAAAATCTGGAAACGAAATTAAATGCAAAGAGGATGAAAAAGAAGATAAAAATCAACAGTCCTCATACGAGGTAAACAAAAACTATCTACAGCCTATGTGTGAGCCACGTGGAATGTGTAGCTGTGCTACAACTAAAATAAGATATGTAATACTTAAAAGAAATATTTTAAGGAGGGAATAATTTGAAAATAGTAAAATCAAGTAATGTATAAACAATAAAAAAATAGTAACACAAGTAAATTATTAGAACTATAGGAGAAAAATATGAAAAAGATAACAATTGAAATGGCATGTTCTATTAATGGGTTAATTGCAACAGAAAATGGAAATATCCTAATATAAAAGAAAGATTGTTAGTTTTTGAAGAGGTTTCAAAGGCACAATGTATATTAGAATATTGTAAGAAGAATCAGATACACTTAACAGAAGTTGTCTATGTAGATGATGCTTTGAAATTTTTAAGAGAGGCAGAAAGAAAAGGGATATCATCATGGTATATTAGTAGCTTTTTAGATTGGCAGTTTTACAACAATTAAATAAATAAGGTCAAGTATATCGAGGGAGAAGTAATTAAAAGGAGGAATTTAATTATGAAAGAGAATTATTTTATTGTACATGGTTCATTTGGTAGTCCTTTTGGAAATTGGTTTAGTTGGTTACATGATTTTATAGAAGCGGAAGGAAAACAAGTATATGTCCCTAGTTTTCCTATTGGAGTAGGATATCAAAACTATGAAAATTGGAGTAAATTACTTAAATACTATTTAGATTTAGGATTAATCCATGAAAATACAACAATTATAGGTCATAGTATTGCACCTGCATTTATATCCAAATTTTTAATAGAAAACAAAGTAAAAGTGAAAAAATTAATATTTGTGTGTGGATTTAATAACTATTTAGGTATCAATGAAGAATATGATACAGTAAATAAATCAATGTATTTTGACAATTTAGAAGATATAAAACAGTATGCTAGTGAAATAGTTTGCTTTTATTCAGATAACGATCCATATGTAGAATATGATGCAAAAAAAGATTTCGCGGATAAAGTAGCAACAGAACAAATTTTAATACCAAAATCAGGACATATCAATAGTGAGAGTGGATATGATACTTTTGAGGAGATTGTGAATTATTTATAGTAAACATAGTACAAAAAATAATAGATAGGAGTAAAGAATGAATAATCAAGAATTAGAAAATGAAATAGTTAAAATAAAAGAGAGAAATAAAAAGGTGGAATTAGATAAAGCATGGGAAACTAGTTGGACTAGAAAAATATGTATTTGTATTCTAACTTATATAGTGGTATTAATATATTCAAATTTAATAAATAAAATTAACAATATATGGTTAAGCTCATTAGTTCCTGTAATTGGGTTTACTTTATCGACATTTTCTTTAAGGTTAATAAGAAATATTTGGGAAAAAAATAAAAGATAATTTAGGAGGAAAATAGAGTGAAAGATTTAATAGCTAGTTTAAAACCGAATGTTGAGATTGTTGTTAAAGGAAAAGAATACATTGTTAAGACTAAAACATGGTATTCTATTGAAGAAGATGAAACAACATCCTATATCAAATGTGAATTAAGTGATAATAAAATGTTAGTTATCATTCCTGATGATGAACTAATCTATATTGGGCAAGTGATTGATAATATGCAATATGAAAGAATTTCAAATGAAGTAATTAGATATAAAGATGTAGAATTTACTAAAACAGGAGATGGACATCAATTTGTTAAAAACATAGAATTTGGAAATGAGAATGAAGTAGAAGGAAAATGTATATTTGAAGATTATGAAAGTGAAAATCACATTATTAGTTTAGGAATATTACCAGATAAAGATAATGTAAGAGCTGATGTTTATGCAGATATTTTAGAAATAGGAGAAATAGAAATAAAATAAGGAGCAAAAATGCCAATCATAGAGGTAAAAGATTTAGTAAAAATATATAAAATAATAGAAAAAGAAGCGGGACTAAGAGGGTACTTCAAGAACTTAGTAAAGCCAGAGTATAAAGAGTTAATAGCAGTTGACAATATAAACTTTAATATCGAAGAAGGTGAATTGGTAGGGTATATCGGAGAAAATGGGGCAGGAAAATCAACTACTATAAAAATGCTTACAGGCTTATTAACACCTACAACAGGAAAAGTATTAGTCAATGGAATTGTACCAAACGAAAAAAGAATCGAAAACAATAAAAACATAGGAGCAGTTTTTGGGCAAAAGACACAACTATGGTGGGACTTACCTGTGATAGAATCTTTTCGACTAATAAAAAAGATGTATAAAATTCCCGAAAATGAATATAGAAGAAACTTAAAGAAGTTTACTAAAATTTTAGAACTAGAAGAGCTATTAGAAAAACAAGTAAAAAATTTAAGTTTAGGGCAAAAAATGAGATGTGAAATAGCTGCTACTTTTATACATAATCCTAAAATAGTATACTTAGATGAGCCAACAATAGGTTTAGATGTGTTAGTAAAAGAAAATATAAGAAAGTTCATCAAAGATATTAATAAGGAAAAGAAAACGACAGTCATTTTAACTACACATGATTTAAAAGATATTGAAGACGTATGTGATAGAATTATATTACTAGACAAAGGAAAGATTATTTATGATGGAGAAAAGCAGAAATTCAAGGATACTTATGGAAAATATGTTATTGCTGAATTTATAGTTGGTTCTAAAAATAAAGGAATAAGCCAATTGACAAATGCTGAAATTCTAGAAGAAACTCAAAATAAGTTAAAAGTAAAATTTATGCATGATGAAACTACAATAGTAAAAATAATGAATGAAATATCAAACCATTGTAAGATAGAGGACATTCACATGCAAGAAGCAGAATTAGAAGATATATTAAAGGAAATATATAAGGGAGTTCACCAATGTTAAAAAGTATGTTAGCATTAGGAAAAATGCAGTTTAACCAATACAATATATATAAGTCTAATTTCTATCTATTTACATTAAATAGAATTGTGGAAATTGTAGTATATATTTTTGTGTGGCAAGCAATTTATCGTCAGACAGGGGATACGGGTGGCTATACCATAAATCAAATGATTACATATTATATTTTAGTATTTACATTAAGCTCATTAAGTTGCTGGGGAGTTAACGAAGATATAGCGTACTCTATTCGAAATGGAAATATTAATAAAGAATTGCTTAACCCATTATCTTACTTTCAATACTATTTTGGCATAAATATAGGAGAAATGGCATTTGCAATAGTAGTAGGAGTTGCTACCTTTGTTATTTGCAGTTTGTTTTGGGGGATTACATTACCTGTTAGTTTCATTCATTTCCTATTATTCGTAGTAGTCATACTTTTAGGAATTCCAGTTACTTTCTTTTTTACAATGATAATAGGATTAGTAGGGTTCTATAGTAGCTCCATATGGGGAATGCAAATATTAAGGAAATCCATTATATCTATTTTTTCAGGAATAATAGCACCTATTACTTTATTCCCTCATTGGTTTCAAGTAATAGCAAATGTATTACCATTTAAAGAACTGATTTATACACCTATCAATATTTGGTTAGGACAAGTTTCCATGAATAATATACTATTAGTAATTATAAAACAGATAATATGGGTTGGTACATTGTATGGAATTGCTAAAATATTTTTCAACCACGCAGTAAAAAAAGTTACAATTAATGGAGGATAAGATGACAAGAATATGGAATAATATCAGTTTATATTTCTCTTTTTTAAAAGCATCATTAAAAGAAATGTTAATTTATAGGCTAGACTGTATTGTAGGTATGATTTCTCAAATAGTAACACAGTTAGTAGAAATTATATTTATATGGATAGTATTTCAGAATACAGATAATTTAGCAGGTTGGAACTTTATGCAAATTCTTTTATTATATGGAGTAACATTAATATCAATAGGAATTTCAGATTTCTGCTTTGATGCCTTATATGATATTGGTCCTAAATATATTAGAAATGGAGAGTTTGACAAAATCTTATTAAGACCTATACATCCATTAATATCAATAATTGGTTCTTCAAGAGAATTTACAGCGTTTGGATATGTTTTTCTAGGTCTATTTCTTACAGTAGCAATGTTAATAAAGCTTTCCATTCCGATTACAGTCATACTAATATTAAAAATACTATTTTTTAGTATCGTTGGAGCATTTATTATTGGAGCAATTAATACCATATTTAGCATATCTTCATTTTGGACTTATAGGTCAAATGAAGTAATATGGTCATTTTATAGAATGTATACATTTGCACAATATCCACTAGACATTTACAATAAATTTGTTAGAATATTAATAACAATGATATTACCATTTGCTTTTGTGGCATATTATCCTACAATGAATTATTTAGGAATGGATCCTTATATAATTTATATAGCACCATTCATTATGATTATTTTGTGGATAATAGCAATTAAGGTATGGAATATAGCATTGAATAAGTACCGTAGTACAGGAACATAGGGAGAGTAAGAGAGATGTCGAATAATTATAGGAAAATGGAGTATAACGAGTTTTTACAATATATAGATAAGATATGTGAAAATTTAGAAAAATATATTCAAGATAATGGAATAAAAATAGATTATACCTGTCCTATTTTAAGAAGCGGTGCAGTGCCAGCGGTATATATTTCTAATAAACTAAATATTATAAAGTTTTTACCAATACAAGCAAAACATATTGCATATAAAGACGGACAGAAGAAAATAGAGATAATTTTTAATCCTCTAACTTCAATAGAAATTCAGAAAGAAGAGCCAGTATTCTTAATAGTAGAGGCAAAGCAACATACAGGAACAACGATAGGACTTTGCATTAACGAAATAAAACAGAAATATAAAAATGCTAAAATATTGTATGTTTGCATAGCTAAAAAGTATGGAAGTTGTAGTTTTGAGGATTTTACAAGCTATGAAGATGTAGGATTTTATTATACTGAAAATAATGAATTGAGTGAGGAAAAATGCAAAGGAATAAAGGTAGAAAGTCTAGAACCATTATTTCCTTGGGAAAATTTAGAGACAGAATTAGAACATCCAGATGATTTAGAAGAAAATATATTTTTTTAATAAAAAGAAAGGATTTGATAAAGATGAAAATTACAAAGTTTCCACAATCATGTTTATTAATTGAAACAAAGGAGAAAAAGATATTAGTAGATCCAGGGAATTTAAAATATAAAGAGGAATACTTGGATATTTGGAGGCAAGCTGACATTATTTTAATTACACACAAGCATCCAGACCATTGTAATAATGAAGTATTGGAAAAACTAAATAAAGACATTACAATTTATTCTACAAAAGAAGTACAAGAAGCTAATCAAAACTTAAGTATCCATATCATTAAAGAAAGTGATGTGATTGAATTAAATGGCATCAAGATTGAAGTAGTACATGCAATACATGGCTATCAACCATTATTAAAAGGAGCAAAAGAAATACATGAAAATGTTGGATACATTATAGATGATGGACAAAATAGGTTATATACTACAAGTGATACAATTTGCTTTAGAAATGAATATAAAGCAGATATATTGTGTATTCCAGTAACAGGACATGGATTAACTATGTCAGCATTTGAAGCAGCCCTATATGCTAAAGAAGTAGGTGCAGTTTTAACCATACCAATTCATATGGATAATCCAGCTTTTCCACCAGATTTAGATTATATCAAAGAAATGTTTGAAAAGTATGAAGTAGAATATGAAGTATTAGAAAATGATGAAAGTATAGAAGTAGAATAAAAGAAAGGAACTAAAAATGGAAGAATATTTTGAAGTGTTAAACGAAAAAGGAGAATATACAGGAGAAGTTGAAACAAGAGAGAAATGCCATAAAGAAGGATTATGGCATAAAGCAGTGGTGGTATTCATTATTAACTCCAAAAAGCAAGTGTTATTGCAAAAAAGAAGTAGGACAAAAAAGCTATGGCCAAATATGTGGGATGTAACAGCAGGAGGACATGTATTATCAGGTGAAATGGGATTTCAAGCACTGATTCGTGAAGCAAAAGAAGAATTAGGAATAGATTTACAAAAGCAAGACTTGACTTTTATTGGTTCTTCCATTTCTAGTAATGTAAAAGGTGATATTGTAAATAATCATTTTAATGAATACTATATAGCAAATGCTGATATTGATGAAACAACATTAACATTGCAAGCAGAAGAAGTAGCAGATGTAAAATGGATGGATAAAGAGGAAATTATTAAAAGAGTGAAGGATAATTATAAAGGAATAACAGATAAAGAAGGATGTTGGGATTACTTAGTGAAATATTATGAATGGATAGATAAAAGTTAAAGAGGTGAAATACTAATGGAAGAAATATGGGAGTTGCTAGATGAGAATGGAAATAAAGTAGGAAAGGCAGTTCCAAGAAAAGATATGCCAGAAGGATTTTATCATTTAGGAGCAGATGTATGGTTTATTAATTCTAAGAATGAAATTTTAATCCAAAAACGTTCTCCACAAAAAAGAAATGAACCTAATGTATGGGCAATGACAGGTGGTAGTGTTATCAAAGGAGAAAATAGCTTACAAACGATAGAAAGAGAAGTGAAAGAAGAACTAGGAATTGACCTAGATATGAAAAATATAAAGTTAGTAAAGAAATATAAAACAGGGAATGTATGGCTAGATACATATATAGTAAGGCAGGAAATTAACCTTGAGGATATTATTATGCAAGAAATGGAAGTATGTGAAGTTAAGTGGGCAACTTTTGAGGAAATTGAAAAATTGTTTGATAGTAAACAATTTATGAAAAATAGATGGGAATATATACGTGATTTTATACAAGCTATTTTATAGAAGATAGGAGGAGAAGAATGAAAATAGGAATCGATTTAGATGGTGTAGTAATGGATAGTGAAGCTACTTTTAGAACCTATGAAGAAATATTTGATATAGATATTTTGAACGGAAATAACTTAGTAAATAGAGAGGAACCGAAATTTCAAGCAAGATATAATTGGACTGACGAGCAAGAAAAGGAATTTATATCAAAATGTTTCTTAACAGTATCAAGAGAAAGCAATCTAATGTCAGGATTTACAGCAGTATATAAAAGATTAAAAGAGCAAGGACATGAATTTGTAGTAATCACTGCAAGAGGTGGACATCTAAAAGAGATGAAAGATGATGCAATAAGAATATTAGAAGAAAATAAAATAGAGTTTGATAAATACTATTGGTGTGTGGAAGATAAGCTAGAAATTTGCAAGAAAGAAAATGTAGACATTATGATTGATGATGATTGGAAAATTATCAAAAGATTAGCGGAAAATGGAGTAAAAACACTATATTTTCGAGATGTTAATTTAATGAAATTAGAAGAGAATGAATACATAACGGAAGTTAATAATTGGGGAGATGTTTATAGGTATATGAAAAAGAAATGAGGGAACAAAAGATGGATGAAATCATATTCGTAACTCATAATAAAGGAAAAATAGCATCAGCACAAAAACAGTTAAAAGAAGTTAATTTTAAAATATATGAATATGAATTAGAAGAACCAAGAAGTGATGATATAACATATATTTCAAAATGTAAAGTAATGGAGGCATACAAATTAGTAAATAAGCCATGCATTTCTTTAGACTGTGGATTTTGGATAGACGCTTTAAATGGTTTTCCTAAAGCTTTTGTTAATTTTGCATTAGAAACAATAGGACTAGAAGGATTTTTAAAACTAATGGAAGGAAAAACAAACAGAAAGTGTAGATTTACAGAGTGCTTATCCTATTATGATGGTAAAGAAATATATCAATTTATGGGAAAGCATGAAGGAACATTATCAGATGAAATATTGGGAGAAGATACAGAGAAAAAATGGTCAGATTTGTGGTATATCTATAAGCCATATGGATATGATAAAACTTTAGCACAGATGACAGAGGAAGAACGAAAAAATAGAATAAAATATGATTCTGTAGATTCTATGGTAGAATTTGCAAAATGGTATAGAGAACGAAAAAGATAAAGGAAGAAGAGATGTTAAAGAATAAAAAAGTAGTAATATTTGATTTAGATGGAACTTTAATAGATTCTATTGGAATATGGAATGCCATAGACGAAGAATTGATAAAAGAAGTAGGAACTGTAAAATTGGATGATATTGACATTGGCAAGCAAAGAGATATGAAATTAAAAGAATATAGCAAATGTGAAGATGCCTATTTAGAATATTGTAGATTTTTAAAAGAAAAGTATCAATCTGTAATGTCAAAAGAAGAGATTAAGAAAAAAAGATATGAAATTGCAGATAGTTATTTATGTGAGGTAATAGACTATGAACCTGATGCAGAAAAAGTATTACACTATTTAAAAGAAAGAGGCTTTATATTAGCTATAGCAAGTACTACCAATGACCATACTATTGAATGTTATAAAAAGAAAAATCAAAATATCATTCAAAAAGCAAACCTAACTGACATATTTTCTATCATTTATTCAAAAGGTGCAGTAAAAGAATTAAAGCCAAATCCAGAAGTTCACTATAAGATAGTAAAAGAATTAAATGTTAAACCTGAAGAATGTTTAATTGTGGAAGATGCATTAATTGGAGTAGAAGCAGCACGTAATGCAAATATTGAAGTTGCAGTGATGTATGATAAATATTCAGACTGTCATAGAAAAGAGATAAATGAATTAGCTCAATATCAATTTGATAACTTTAAGGAAATGCTAGAGTATATCAAAAATGAGTTAGGAGATTAAGATGTACGAAATTATTATAATAGTTGTAACTATAACAATAGGTGTAGTTTATTTTAGTAAAAAGCCATATATATTATCTTTACCAAGTTATTTGATATTTGGAATTGTAGCTGTCTATAGTATAATAGAAAGAACTGTTTTACTTCAGAAAATTAGTGGACTAGAAGCGAATGAATTAAGAGTGATAGTTTATGTGATAGTAGCAATTTTAATAATGGCTATTAATTTATTCCTTTCTAAAAAGTTGGAAAGGAAAAAAGAAAAGGTGACATATATCATTACAGCAACAGTATTTAATATTGCTGTACTATTTGAAATGTGGTATATGATAAGCTTGGCATAGAATAAAAAAGGAGAAAATAAAATGTTAGATAGAGACAAAATTGTTATTTGGGATTGGGGAGGCATAGTTGAAAGTCATTTTCAAGGTGAAAATAATTGGGATATGGCAAAAATTAACATAATAAATTATTTGAACGAAGAAACGAGACAGCTTAAAGTACAAACTATTCTAAACAAATGGGAAGAATGCAAATATGGACAGGATGGCAAATGCATTTCTGAGGTAAATAGTGAAGAAGAAATGCAGAATTGGTTTAAAAGGCTTGCAGAGAAATTTAGTTTGCAATGTGACTACAATAAATTTTGTCAAGTGTATCGAGAAGAAGGAGAAAAAGTTAAATATTACAGAAATGTTGTTGAATTCGCACATAGCTTAAAAGGCAAATGTAAAATTGGCATTTTATCTAATTTGATTAAGTTAGACAAGGAAAGAATAGACAAGCAGTATAATTTATCAAAGTTTGATTTTGTTTGGCTTTCTTTTGAACTAAACTGTAAAAAACCAGATGAGAAAATATATCAAATTGTAGAAGAACAAGTGAAAATACCGACTGAGAATATTTTATTTATTGATGACAAAGCTAAAAATATTGAAACTGCAAGAAAGAGAGGATGGAAGGTATGCTTAGCAACAGCATTGGAATTTGAAAAAATAAAGATATGCGTGAATGAGTTTTTAGAAGATGTTTAAAGAAATTATACGAAAGTGCCAAAATCTTATATGAAAACAATAAAGATAAGCTTGCAATATACTGCAGGCTTTTTATATAGTCTATTTTATCTAACATTCTACAAATATGATAAAATTTTGTCGAAAAACATCAAAAGAAAAGGAGAAGAATATGAGTGAATTACAAGAGAGAAGATATAAAGAAACAACGCCAGACAAAACTGTAAAAAGAATTAAAGAGATTTTAAAAAAACACCATGTCGAAGTAGATGAAAATTGGGGAAAGAAAAGTAGCGTAGGGACCTATTCTCTACGAGTATGTATTAAAGGAACTAATATTGGTCAAAACGGAAAAGGAATGACAAAAGATTATGCATTAGCTAGTGGATATGCAGAATTTTTAGAAAGATATCAAAATGGTATGTTTGTATTTAGAACTGAAAAAGAATCAATTGATTTTCCTTTTGTTTATTCTGCTGATGAAAAAAAATTAACAATTGAAGAAATAGAAAAACAAGGAGATAGCTTTGTTGGCAATGCTTACGAAGAGAGCCAAGAAAATTGTAATAGTAAATTAGAATTTTTACAGAAAGTTTTTAGAAATAAAAAGGAAATAACTTGTTTACCATATTATAGTATAAAAGATAAAAGGAATATGTATATACCTCATATTTTATCTTGCCATTTATGTGGAACAAATGGAATGTGTGCGGGAAATAGCCCAGAAGAAGCTTTGATAGAAGGACTTTCAGAAATTTTAGAAAGATATGTTTCAATGCAAATCATCTATCAGAAAATAGTTGTTCCTGAGATACCAGAAGATTATCTGAATAATTATCCTAAAGTACAAGAGATGTTATATAAACTAAAAAGCAATCAAGAATATGTTTGTAAATTAGTTGATTGTTCTTTCGGAGGAAAATACCCAGTTGCAGGACTAATAATTTTACAAAAAAATACAGGAAGATTTGGATTTAAATTAGGAGCACACCCAGATTATGGAATCGCAATGGAAAGATGTTTTACAGAGGCCGCCCAAGGAATGGATATTTATAATTACGCACAAAGTTGTCTATTTGATTTTAAAAATGAGGATACTGATACAGAAGAAAATATTAGAGAATTTGTATATTCCAATGTAGCTACTATTCCATATCAAGTATTTGGAGCAGAAAAAACATATGAATTTATTCCAAGGAAAGATGTCTCAAATCTAAATAATAATGAGATATTGAACAAAATGATAAAAGAGCTTTTAGAGGATGGACAAGATATATTAATTAGAGATGTGTCTTCACTAGGATTTCCAAGTTATCGAATTATAATACCAAGTATGACAGAAATTAATCATGCAAAAATGGCAGGAAGATTTGATTCATATGAACAACTAGAATATTATGTAAAAGACTTTAGTAGAATTTCTTTAGAGAATTTAGATGAAGTAATTGAAAATTTAGAAATACAAGTAAATGAAATTGGGTTTCAGTCATTAGATATGTTTATGGGTGTAAAAGATACTGCAATGCTTCCTTGTGAAGAAATAGGCAATGGAGCAAAGTATTTTCTGGCAATTTGCTATATTATGAAGGAAGAATATGAAAAAGCAGAAAAAATTTTAGACAATATTATATTTATAGCACAAAATATTGCACCACAAAGCCCAACCACTTTATTGTTAAAAGCAGTTTATTATTATGCAGGGGCTATGAATAAGATAAAAGACCATGAAAAGGTAATGGAATATATGGATCTATTATTTGATAAACAGATTCATAATTTACTAGATGAAAGTTTCAGAAATAGAGAAAAAATATTAACTAATCATTATGCTATAAAACAAGATGATTATGTAGAAAATGATGATAATTACTTTTTACCATTTATGCATGCTTTAAGAAAAGCACAAAAAGAAAATATAATTGAACAAATGCAGTTAGGAGATTTGTTTCACCAAGAAAAAATAGAAATATTAACAAAAGCCATATAAATTTTAGGAAAATATAGTTTATTTTGTTGAAATAAGATTTGACAAGATAGACTATATTTTTATAATATTTCATTGACAAAATGGTAAAAAAGAGCTATTAATATAGATAAGTTTATTAATAGAGGGGAAGAGATACAATGTGTGGATTTGTAGGCTACATTAATAAGAAAAATAAAGACAAGCAAGTAATTCGAGATATGAGTAATAAAATAATACACCGTGGACCAGATAGTGAAGGAATATATGAAGATGAAACAATTCAGATGGCCTTTAGGAGACTAAGTATTATTGACTTAGCAGGAGGAAGTCAGCCTATTTATAATGAAAATAAAAATATGGTAATTTTGTTTAATGGAGAGATATATAATTTTCAAGAAATACGTGAGGACTTAGAAGAAAAAGGACATATCTTCACAACTAAAACAGATACAGAAGTTATTCTTCACGGATATGAGGAATATCAAGAAAAAATTTTAGATAAATTAAGAGGAATGTATGCTTTTGTTATCTACAATATTCGTGAAAAGGAACTATTTGCAGCACGTGATATATTTGGAATCAAGCCATTTTACTATGCCAATATGAATGGTACGCTTTTCTTCGGCTCTGAAATCAAATCCTTTTTGCCACATCCAGATTTTAAAAAGCAACTAAACGAGCAAGCATTAAAAACATATTTAACTTTCCAATATAATCCAATGGAAGAAACATTCTTTAAAGAAGTATATAAACTAAAACCAGGTCATTATTTAAAATATCAAAATGGTAATTTAACAACAAGACCATATTTTAATTTAGAATTCAAACCAAACGAAGAAAAAATACAAGAAGAAGATTTAGTAAAACAAATTAGTAATGAAGTAGCAAAGAGTGTAGAAGCTCACAAGATTAGTGATGTTAAGGTGGGTGCTTTCTTAAGTTCAGGGATAGATTCTTCTTATATTGTATCTATCTTAAAGCCAAATGAGACTTTCACAGTAGGCTTTGAACAAAATGGATATAATGAAATAGAGCCTGCTAAACAATTAAGCAAAATACTAGATATTAAAAATGAAGATAAAGTTATTTCAGCAGAAGAGTTTTTTAAGGTATTGCCAAAAGTACAATATCATTCAGATGAGCCACATGCTAATTTATCATCAGTACCACTCTATTTCTTAAGTGAATTAACCAGAAAAGATGTAACAGTTGTTTTATCAGGAGAAGGAGCAGATGAGTTATTTGGAGGATACCAAACTTATCCAGAAAGCAAAGTAATTACAGCATATCGTCATTTGCCAAAATGGCTTCGTCGTTTAAATGGAAAGATAGCACGAAAATTGCCAGACATCAAAGGAAAGCAATTCTTTATTAGGGGAGCAGAAAATATAGAAGAATCTTATATTGGACAAGCTAAAGTATACACTGATGAAGAAGCAAATAATATTGTAAATGATAAATACAAAACAGATATTAAAGCAAAAGACATTACAAGACCATATTTTGAAAAAGTAAAAGACTTAGATGATGTTACTAAAAAGCAATATGTGGATATGTTTTTATGGTTACCAAATGATATTCTACTAAAAGCAGATAAAATGACAATGGCACATTCCATAGAATTAAGAGTTCCATACTTAGATAAAGAAATATTAAAATTGGCTTTAACTTTACCAAAAGAATATAAAATTAAAAATAACCTTAGTAAATATGCTTTAAGAAAAGCAGCTAGCAAAAAAATCCCGCAGGAATGGTTTGACCGTCCTAAACTAGGATTCTTAGTACCTTTTAAAGATTTTATTAAAGAAGAGAAATATTATAATCTTGTAAAAAAAGAGTTTGAGGCAGATTATGCAAAAGAATTTTTTGACACAAAGAAACTAATAGAAATGTTAGATAACCATTATCAAGGAAAAGAGCAAACACATCGTAAGATTTATACTGCATATGCATTCTTGCTATGGTATAAAGAATATTTTAAGTCAGCTGTGTGAAACCTAGCGAACTACAGATGACTTATGCAAATTACCGTAAGGTAATTTGTAATCCTGAAGATGCTTAATATAGTTAGTTTACTAAAAAATTAGTATTTTTATAAAACACATCAAAGACCACCTGTGTTGAAATAGGTGGTCTTTGATGTGTTACTCACAATTGTGAGTGTCGTTGATTAACCTACAAAAAAGGCCGAAGGGAAATTCTTTAGCAATTTGTTTCAGAATTTCCTCCACGGATTGCTTGGCGACATCTTCTACATAGAACTTACAAAAATTCTTTTCGGAGAAATATAACATAATAGGATAACTATTAAATTTTTCTCCGTGTTCTGTGCAAAGAGTCTTGATGAATTCAGCAATGTCCATCAAGGAAAAGTTCTGAGGCTGAGGGGAGTAAAGACTATTTGCTTGAATTTCAAATGCCGAGAAGCCTTGAGTAAGAGTGAGATGGACTTTTTTGTCATTGATTTCATGTGTTGCTCTATAAGCTGTTGGTGTCAGTTCCATTTTGAAATCTCCTTTTTTATAGATTATTGTGCAAAGAGTTATTTATAGCATATCATATTTTACATAAAAAGAGAATATGATTGCTACAAAATTCCAAGACAAGCAATTAAGGAAACAAGCTATAAAAATTATCAAAAGTATAACCTTGTGACCTAATATATTCAATAGAATCTTTTAAAGCAGTAGAAGAATCACTTACAAATTTAGTATCATGCATTAAAATAACTAAAGTATCTTTTCCTTTCGTAGTTTTCTTTAGATTGTTCAATAATTGTTCCTTAGAATATTTTTTCATGGAATCATGATTCAAACAATTCCAATCTATATAAGTGTAATCCATTTGAGTAAGTAGTTTCAAACAATTCTTTTTTTGTGCTTTATGATGTGAAGACATATATCCAGTAGGAAAGCGGAAAATATGTGAAGAATAATTTTCTACCCCAATAGCATTACTAATTGCTAAATCTGTTTTTCTAATTTCATCTATAAAGCTATCATCACTTTTATATAATACCTTATTATCATGGCCATATCCATGATTGGCAATAAAATGACCTTCTTCATAAGCTCTTTTTGTAATTTCAGGGTAACTATCTACATATTTTCCAATAACAAAAAAACTAGCTTTTACGTTTTCTTCTTTTAAAATATCTAAAATTTTAGGAGTAACATTAGAACTTGGACCATCATCAAAGGTCAAATAAGCTACTTTTTCTTTTTCTTTAGGTAAATTGGTAATTCTATTTGCCAATTCTTCAGAAAGAATAGGACTATTGGGAGCACTAACAGTGAGGAGTTTAGAGGTATGGAAAATAGAAAAAGCATAAACAAAGAATAGTATCATAATTACAGAAAATAGAATTGTTCTTTTAGTAATAAAAAACACTTTCATAAAAGTCACCTACTATAGCTATTCTATGAAAAAATAGAAAAATTATGTCAGTATTGATAATTGTAAATACTTATGGTAGAATTCAAAAAGGAAGGAAGAAAATTATGGAATTAGTAAAGGTAGGAGATAGAACATACTATATCAAAAATCCAACAAACGTAGGAATTTACAAAATAGATAATGAGAATGTGTATTTAATAGACTCAGGAAATGATAAAGAAGCAGGAAAAAAGATATTAAAAATAGTAGAAGAGCAAGGGTGGAAAGTAAAAGGAATTATTAATACACATTCAAATGCAGACCATATAGGAGGAAATAAAGTAATTCAAGAAAGAACGAATTGTGAGATATATGCTCATAATATAGAAAGTTGTTTTACAGAGTATCCCATTTTAGAAACTTCTTTTCTATATGGAGGCTATCCATTTGAAGGTTTGAGGCATAAGTTTCTATTAGCCAAAGAATCTAGAGTGATAAAATTAGAAAATAACTTACCAGAAGGTTTAGAATATTTTGAACTAAAAGGACATTTCTTTGATATGTGTCGGTATTAAAACTTCTGATAATGTTGTATTTCTTGCAGATAGTGTGTTTAGTGAAGAAACGATAAATAAATATCATTTGTTTTTTATTTATGATGTGAAAGAGTATCTAAATACTTTGAAAAAAATAGCACAAATGAAAGCAGAGTTATTTATTCCATCACATTGTGAAGCAACAAAAGATATGATAAATCTAGTAAAGGAAAATGAAAGAAAAGTACAGGAAGTAATAGCAGTAATATATGATTTTTGTGAAAAAGAAGTTACTTTTGAAGAAGTACTAAAATACATATTTGACCATTATTCTTTAACCATGAATGCGAATCAATATGTGTTAATAGGAAGTACTATTAGGTCATATCTTTCTTATCTAGCAGATGAAAACAAAATTACTTATGAATTTAAAGAAAACAAAATGATTTGGAGACAAGTCTAAAAAGGAGAAAAAATGAAAGAGAGCAAATTAGATAATTTAGTATGGATGATATTTTTGATAGCAGGGTTAATCTTTGCTATTATTGGAGTAGTTATTTGTGTTAGTATGTTATATACACAAGGAAAAGTAAAAACAATTGGTGTGATAGAAGAAGTTTCTTATGGCAGAGAACATAGTTCTTATACTTTAGTATCTTTTGAAGTAGAAGGAGAAAGAATAACAGCAAGAGCCAATGGTTATTCATCAGGATTTTACAAAGGAAAAGAAATTGAGATATATTATAACGAAGAAAATCCAAATGAAATTAGTATTCCTTCTTTAGATTTACTATTTTTAATGTTCCCAGGAATAGGATTGCTTTTTGCAAGTATTGGAGGAGCAGGATTATTTGTGAAATGGAGAAAAAAGAAAAGGGAAGAAAAGTTAAGAGAGAGTGGGGATATTATCTATGGAACATATATAGAAACAAGATTAAATACTGCTTATTCAGTGAACAACAGACATCCCTATAACATTATTTGTGAATGGTATAATGTAGAAGATGAAAAAACTTATATTTTCAAAAGTAATAATATATGGATGAATCCAGAAAATAAGATAGAAGAACAAAATATTACTACATTTCCAATCTATATTGATTTAGCAGATAAGAAGAATTACACAATAGATATTGATAGTTTGATAGAAGATGTGGTAGATTTGAGCTAGGAGAAAGCAAGGTAATTTTAATGGTTACCTTGCTTATATATATGAAAACTGTAAAAATAGTGGTATTAATGCATTTGACCATTTTGGCGGAGCCGACAAATTGATATATTCAGGAGTAGAACTTTAAGTTTTACTCCTATTTTCATATTTATAAGTGCAAAACCAAAAAGATATGATATAATCTAACTGGAGGAAAAAAGAGATGTCAAAAATATTAATTGTAGAAGATGATGAAAAACTAAGAAATGAATTAGAAACATTTTTGAATCGAAATGGGTTTATTGCACAAAGTCTAACCGAGTTTCAAAATACAATAGAAGATATTTTAAACAGCCAAGCAGACCTAGTCTTATTAGACATTAATTTACCTTTCACAGATGGAGAATATATTTGCAAAGAAATTAGAAAAAAATCCAATGTTCCTATTATTATGGTGACTAGTAGAGATAATGAAATAGATGAACTCATGAGCCTAAACTATGGAGCAGACCAATATGTCACAAAGCCATATAATATACAAATATTATTAGCGAAAATAACAGGGCTTTTAAAAAGAAATCAAGGTAGCAATATAGAAGGAGAGAAAATAGATTGCAAAGAGTTTTACTTAAATACTGCTAGTAGAATGTTAGAAAAAGAAGAAATTAAAATTGAACTAACCAAAAATGAATATAATATTATGTATTTTTTAGTAAAGCACCAAGGACAAGTTGTTTCAAGAGATGAGATAATGGACTACTTATGGGAAAGTGAAGAATTCATTGATGACAATACTTTAAGTGTCAATATCAAAAGACTAAGAACAAAATTAGAAGAATTAGGAACAAAAGATTTAATTGAAACAAGGAGAGGACAGGGGTATCTATTAAAATGAGTTTTCAAAAGTTTTTAAAGGGAAAAATAGCATTAATTGCACTTATCCTATTTATTGTTATTAGCACACAAATTTTGTTATTAACTTCTAAAATGGAATTCTGGATTAGGCTATATATTGGCATGATTCCTATTATTGGTATTGGGATAGCATTAAGTATAGAATATTATCACAAAAAGCATTTCTATTGTCATATACAACAGCAACTGCAAGAGTTAGACAACAAATATCTTTTATCAGAAGTAATGGAAAAACCAGATTTTATAGAAGGAGAATTACTAAAAGATATTTTGCAGGAAACAGGCAAATCTATGTTAGAAAATGTAAATACCTATAAACACTTACAAGAAGACTACAAAGAATATATTGAACTATGGATACATGAAATCAAAACTCCAATAGCAGCAAGTAAAATGATTATAGAGAACAACAAATCAGAAGTAACGAGAAGTATTGAAGAGGAACTAAGTAAAATTGAGAATTATACAGAGCAAGCCTTATTTTATGCTAGAAGTAATAGTGTAGAAAAAGACTATATTATTACCAAATCAAACTTGAAGGAAATAGTGAATAATGCTATTTTAAAGAATAAAAATAGTTTGTTGTCTAATAGAGTGAGTATAGATATTCATAATGTAGAAGAAATAGTCTATACAGATAACAAATGGACAGTATTTATGATAAGCCAAATCCTACAAAATAGTATTCAATATGCAAAAGAAGAAAAGGGAAAATTAGAAATTTATGCTGTGCCAAAAAATGAGAAAATAGTTTTATACATCAAAGACAACGGAATAGGTATTCCAAAAGGGGAAATTACAAGAGTATTTGAAAAAGGATTTACAGGGAATAATGGTAGAATAACTGGAAAGAAATCAACTGGTCTAGGACTATACTTATGCAAAAAGCTATGTGATAAATTAGGACTAAATATAGAGTTAGATTCTGAAAAAGATGTAGGAACAGAAGTAAGAATTGTATTTCCAAAGAATAGTTATACTAATTTTAATTAAGATTAAAAGATAATGTGAGGAGAAAAGAATTTGAAACGAAGAAACAGGAGAAAGAAGTCAAATAAGCTTATTTTAGTTTTATTACTATTAATCATACTCTTATCAGTCATACTTATAGTAAAGAAACAGAATAAAGAAGAAACGATAGATACTTCAAAAGACTTACAGCAAAATACAGTAGAAGTAAATAAGGTAGATGAGCCAAATGTGTCACAGGAAAAGACCACAAGTATGTCACTAATTATGGTAGGAGACAACCTAATCCATGAGAGTGTATATTTAGATGCTAAAAGACATGCAAATGGTAATAGTTATGATTTTAGACCTATGATTACTCGTATTAAAGAAAAAGTACAAAATTATGATTTGGCGTACTATAATCAAGAAACCATACTTGGCGGAACAGAACTTAATTTATCAGGATATCCTACATTTAATTCTCCTTATGAAGCAGGAGATTATATGATAGACGCAGGATTTAATTTAGTAAGCACAGCAACTAACCATGCTTTAGATAAAGGAGAAAGAGGAATACTTAATTCTAGAAAGTATTGGGACAAACAAAATGATGTGTTAGTGGTAGGTACATATAGTTCAAAAGAGCAAAGAGATGAAATACAAATTAAGGAGAAAAATGGAATTACCTATACTATGCTGAATTATACCTATGGTACAAATGGTTCAAAAGTACCAACAGGAAAAGAGTATTTAATTAATGTATGGCCAACAGATTTATCAATTAACGACCCTAAAAAAGATACCAAATATCAAGCATATAAAGAAAAGGTGAAACAAGATATTGCAAAAGTGAGAGATAAAGTAGATGTCTTAATTGTAGCAATGCATTGTGGAGTGGAATATAAATCGACAGCTAGTAGTTATCAGAAAGATGAAGCGGAGTTTTTAGCGAGTGAAGGTGTAGATATTGTGATAGGAACACACCCTCATGTAATTGAACCAGTAGAGTGGGTAGATAATACACTTGTATTTTATTCTTTGGGAAATTTTATTTCTTCACAATATCGAGATAGCAATTATAATAAATTAGTGGGTCTTATGAGTTCTTTAAATATTACTAAAACGACCAACGAAGAAGAAAGTACGATAAAAATAGACAAAATAGAAAATGAACTAATTTATACTTCATATAAAGATGAACAAGATAGAAGTAATATTCAAGTCATACCATTTAGTCATCCTGATATAGCAAAATACTTGCCAAAGTATGAAAGCATATATGAAATATACAAAAATGTAGTACAAAGTTATGATAAGAGTATGTATGTAGTGCCAGTTTATGAGAAGTAGTTTTGAGAGATAAGTGGTAATTTAACAAGCAATGCAACTGCTGGTTGACAAATTTAAAAGTGTAGTTGGTAGCAATGCAACTAAAAGTATTGTTATAATAAAAATGTAAATAATCATTAAAGGGGGTTTTTGTTATGACAATAGCAGACAGAATTTTAGAGTTAAGAAAAATAAAAGGAATATCACAGGAAGAATTGGCGGACAAAATTGGAGTTTCAAGGCAGGCAGTTTCAAAGTGGGAAAGTGAACAATCTATTCCAGATTTAGATAAGATAATCATATTAAGTGAATTCTTTGAAGTTAGTACTGATTTTTTATTAAAAGGAATTGAAGCGGATAAAGCTAATAACAAAGAAAAGGAAGTTCCATACTTCTTAAATACTGTGGCAACAGCTTTCAACTTCTTAGGATTGGTAATGTCCACTTTTATATGGAATGCTACTCAAGAAGTTGGAGGGATTATAGCAGGTATTGTATTCATAGTGCTAGGATGTATGATTTTTGCAGTAGGAATTTATCAGACTCCTAAGAAAGATAGAACTTTAATAAAGAGTAAATTTTGGAAAGTAAATATTTGGTTGATTGCTTTTATTCCACTTTCTTTAATATATAATATCGTATTTTCAAGGATTATAGCACCATATCCTTTGGTGTATAGTAATACTTATTATAAGTTTGTTCTATTTTGGATAGTATATATAGTGATATGTTCGATTATCACGTATCTACAAATAAGAAAAGAAAAAAAGACTAGTTCAGCCTTATAAATAAGCAGATTTAAATAGGGGGTGGGTACATTTCAAAAGAAATGTACTTTCTATTTTTGTGAAAAGTTGAAGCATTTTTCTACAATTTAAAACAAAAATATTAACCTTATGATATACTTTGTTGAAAGAAAAAAGATATCTTACAAAAATGTAAGATTAATGTCACATTAATCAATGGCAAATAACTTTAAAATAGTTTATAACTAATATATAATGATAAAAGATGAAAGGAAGAAAAAATATGAGCACTGTATTAGAAGTCAAAAACATTGAAAAATACTATGGAAACAAATCAAACTTAACAAAAGCCATTGATAATGTCAGTTTCAAAGTAGAACAAGGAGAATTTGTAGGAATAATGGGAGCAAGTGGTTCAGGAAAGACTACACTTTTAAATTGTATTTCTACCATAGACAGAGTAACAGCCGGTCAAATTGTGATTAATGGGCAAGATATTACTAGACTAAAAGGAAATAACTTAAACAAATTTAGAAGAGAAGAGTTAGGCTTTATCTTTCAAGATTTCAATTTGCTAGATACCTTAACTTGTTTTGAAAATATTGCATTAGCACTTACTATCCAAAAAGTAAAACCAAGAGAAATCCAAAATAGAGTTAAAAATGTAGCAGAAAAATTGGGAATTACAGAAATCTTAAAAAAATATCCATATCAAATATCAGGAGGACAAAAGCAAAGAGTAGCATCAGCAAGAGCAATTGTGACTGATCCAAAACTTATTTTAGCAGATGAACCAACTGGAGCTTTAGATAGTAAGGCAGCAAGGCAATTATTAGAAAGTTTTGAAAGCTTAAATCAAAAAATGAATGCCACTATTTTAATGGTTACACATGATGCTTTTACTGCTAGTTATGCAGATAGAATTATTTTCATCAAAGATGGAAAAATCTTTAATGAATTAATCAAAGGGAACAGTAGTAGAAAACAATTCTTTGAGAAAATTATAGAAGTCCAAACACTTCTTGGAGGTGATTTGAACGATGTTATTTAAGTTATCTTTTAGGAATATGAAAAAAAGTTTTAAAGATTATGCCATTTACTTTTTAACTTTGGTATTAGGTGTTGCCATATTCTATATGTTCAACTCCTTAGATAGCCAACAAGCAATGTTACAAGTATCAGAATCACAAAAGCAAATTATTACATTAATGATTGACATGCTTGGAGTAGTATCTATTTTTGTGGCAGTGGTATTAGGGTTACTAATTGTATATGCCAATAACTTTTTAATTAACCGAAGAAAAAAGGAATTTGGTATTTATATGACCTTAGGAATGGGCAAAAGGCAAATTTCTAAAATTATTCTATTAGAAACTATCTTAGTAGGAATTTTATCATTAATAGCAGGAATTGTTATTGGTGTATTTGCTTCACAATTTATGTCTATTTTAGTAGGGAAAATGTTTGAAGCAGATATGAGCAGTTTTAGATTTGTATTTTCACAAGATGCTTGTATCAAAACTTGTATTTGTTTTGCTGTAGTGTATGTTGCAGTTATGATATTTAACACTTTTACAATTTCAAGATACAAACTAATTAATTTATTAACAGCCATTAAGAAAAATGAAGAAGTAAAAATCAAAAATCCTGTGATTTCTATTCTCATATTCATTATTGCAGTAGCAGTACTTAGCTATGCTTACTGGATAGTAACAGGCGGAATCAACAAGCTTAATTCTATGGATAAATTAATATGGCCAATCTTAATGGGAATAGGCAGTACTATCGCTATTTTCTGGTCATTGTCTGGATTTGTTTTGAGATTAATACAAGCCAAAAAGAGTACTTATCTAAAAAGTACTAACATGTTTGTATTAAGACAGTTAAATAACAAAATTAATACAACAGTAATAAGTATGAGTGTTATCTGCTTAATGCTATTTATGACAATTAGTGTTTTGTCAGCTAGCTTATCGCTAAATGATAAAGTTCAAAAAGAATTAGTTAGATTAACGCCAATAGATTTGAATTTATATAAAGATGCTAACTTACCAGAAAGTTACAAAACATATAGCGGAAAAACAGCAAAGTATAGTGAGACAAGAAGAGAAGACTCCAAAATTACTGTAGAAGAAACTTTAATAAACAATGGATTTGATATGAATTTATTAAAAGATGTGGTAAATATTCCAATCTATGCAATAGAAGAAATGAAATGGAAGGACTTTTTTGGAGATATCTTCCCAGAGGTAAAGCAAGAATTTCCAAGACTTAATTATGAAACAAAAGAAGAGATTATAAAAGTATCAGATTACAATAAAATAGCTCAGCTATATGGTATTAAACAATTTGAATTACAAGATAATGAATATATTGTTCTTTGTGATTTTCAAAATATGGTTACTCTTAGAGAACGAGTACTGCAAGAAGGAAATATTTTAACAATAGCAGGAACTAGATATGTTCCTAAATATGACCAATGTCAAGATGGATTTATTGATATGTCAGCTAGTAGTATCAATACAGGAATTCTATTAGTACCAGATAGTTGTAACTTGGGGCAAGAACAAATAGGAAAATACTTTATGGCTGCCAACTATAATGTAAATACTGAAAATGAGAAAAAAGAAATTGAAAAGATATTTGCAGAAGAAAGTTCATCTTTGTTACAAAACTTTAAGAAAAATGATATTGAGATAGATGGGGTAACTAAGATTACGATTATAGAATCAAGCAAAGGACTAACTGCTAGTATTGTATTTATTGCAATTTATTTAGGAATTGTATTCTTAATTGCAAGTTCTGCTATTTTAGCTTTAAAACAATTAACAGAAAGTTCTGACAACAAACAAAGATATTTGATATTGAGAAAAATTGGTTGTGATGAAAAAATGATTAACAAAGCATTATTTAGACAAATTGGGATAGTATTTATGCTACCACTTGTCCTAGCGATTATCCATTCTATATTTGGAATTCAATTTGCACTAAGTACAATGACAGCAATTACAAGTACAGACGAATTGATCCCATCTATTATAGCAACAGTATGCATTATGGGAGCAGTTTATGGATTATATTTCCTAGCAACATATTTAGGAAGTAAAAATATTATTAAAGAAGAAGTATAAAGAGGAGAAATAGATGGAAGATGTTAAGGATAAATTATGTTTAGCTGCTTTACTTATCATTTTTATTACACTTTGTGGTTTAGCCTACTACTTTTTAGTATATCAAACCAAAGAATACTATGTTCAAATAGATAATACTAAAGTGGAACTTTTAACAACAACAGACAATATGAAATATCGCTATACTTTAACAGCGTTTAATGAAGCAGGAAAAGAAAAAGAGATTGAATTTAAAACAGCGAGAGAGTTAAGAGAAGGTGCATATTTGAAATTAGATGTAATGGCTTTTCGTGGAGTAGTGAGTTGGAATGAAGTACAAAAAGAAGAGTTACCAGATAGGGTGAAAGAAGTGTATAAGTAGAGAAGTGAAAGAAGTTGATTAAGAAATTAATTGACTTCTTTCTTTGAAGAAATATATCTGACAGCCCAATAATTGCAATATTTACATAAATATGATATAATAAAAACTAGAGATCCAAATGGACATATTTAATACAGTCCAAAAATTTATTAAAATTTGGAGGTAATACCAATGAAGAAAATGGTCAAAGAGGAAACGGGCATGGTTCGGTTAGGAGATGCTATAATTCCCTGTAATGCTACGCCAAACGCAAGCCAAACTTTTGATACCCCGCTGATTGCAAATCTGGGAGAAACCGTATTTTATCTGAATCCAGAGTTTAAGCTTTTGGAGGACAATGAAGTGGCACTGAGCGCAAGTGCTGGCAACATTATCAGAGGCACTGTGTGTAAAATTGACTGTGCCACAGGTTGCGCTACCTGTCTTATGATAAAGGCAGATGACAGTGGGGAAAAATACGGAGCGGTGCAAGAACTATTCTTCCGTTCGTTTGAGGAGGCGGCTGAAGTGGTTGCCAAGGTAAATGAATATACTGGTATTCATTCTGTTTGGAAAGGTGACTGGTATGAAATTTACAAGGGACTGTTCCAGCCGACTTATCACTATACCTTGAAATTTCCGCTGGTTCCACTTCAAAGTCAAAAAGTATGGCAAAGAGATGGCAAGCACTACATTATTCCCTATCGGGTAATTGCCGAAATTGAGAAGGAAAAAACTCACATTACATATCAGGGCAAAGACACCAAACCCGAGTATCTCTATGGACGGCGGGTAGTAGGAACACTTAAACCAGACTATTCCACTGAGTACGAAATTGTACCAGTCGACGAGAGCAACTGATCATTAATTAGCACATGACCAGCTACAAGAGTGAAAAACTCTTGTGGCTGGTTATTTTTTTGGAAGAAATAGATAGATAATTATTTATTTTTTTGATATGATGACAAAAAATGTGAGAGGAGAAAGAAAAAATGCATGTAATTGTAGGTGGAGTTCTTGAAAAAAACGGGAAGGTTTTGTTAGTACAAGAGACCCAAAAGAAATGTTATAAAAAATGGAATATACCAGCAGGGCATTTGGACTGTAATGAAACACTTATACAAGGAGCAATTAGAGAAATTAAGGAAGAAACTGGATGTGATGTTGAATTAACAGGAATTTTGAATATTGCTAATAGAGTAATAGAAGATGATATTTTAGTAACCATTATATTTTCTACTAAGATAGTAAAAGAAACATCTGACTATATGACAGATGAGATACTAGATAGAAAATGGTATAACTATGATGACATTCTTAATCATATGGATGAAGAATTAAGAGATTTAAACTTCGTAAAACAACCAGTTGCTAATTTGAAAAATAATAAAATAGCTCCGATAGATATAGTTAATCAGTTATAAAGAAAAGGAGTAGATAGAGAGGGGAAATATGAAAATAGGAATAGATATTGATGATGTTATTACAGATACTTCGAAATCAATACAAAATTATATAGAACAATATGACGAAAATGGAGAAATTTCAAACTATATGGAAGATGTTATGAGAGGAGATATGACAAATCCAACCATAAAGAGATTTTTTGCCGATAATTGTGTTGCAATTTTTAGTAATGCTAAGATGAAGGAAAATGCTAATACTATTATGCAAAAATTATTAGATGACGGAAATGAAATTTATATTATTACTTCAAGAGGTGAAATAAAGTTTAAGGGAAGTGAAGAAGTAACTTTAGACTATTTTAAAAGACATCATATTCCATATACTAAAATATTATGGAACTCTTTTGAAAAGGCACAAATATGTGCAGATAATCAAATTGATTTAATGGTAGATGATTCAGCAAAGTTCTGCCAAGAAATTAGTGAGAAGAATATAAAGAGTATTTTATTTACATCAAGCGTTAATCAAAATATACCAGTAACAGTTCCAAGAGTAGATAATTGGCTAGAGTTGCAAGAAAAAATAAAGTTTTATAATTAATAAATTTGATACCTATAATGCAAAAACACTATAGGTATATTTTTTTGCCCAAAATCCATACTAACTACAAAGGAAAAGGAGCATTTTGAAGATGAAAAAAATACTAAAATATATTTTCATAAGTTTACTATTGTTATTCTTAGCCATTGGAATAGGATTTGCATTTAATTGGAAATCAGAAGCGTCTACCAAATTAAATGGTATTGAAAATTTTCCAAGTAGTTATCAACCGTATTTAAGAGAAATTGCGAAAAAACATTCCAACTGGAAATTTGTAGCCTTATATACTAATTTCGATTGGAAATATGTCATAGACCAGGAAAATAAATATGGAAAAAATCTAGTGCCTAAAAATTATTCAAATAGTTGGAAAAATACTACACCAGGACAATTTGATGTGGAAATTGATAGTGGTTGGGTAGATAGTTCTAGACAAGCAGTAGAATACTGTATGGATCCCAGAAATTTTTTAAATGAAGCACGTTTATTTCAATTTGAAACTTTATCTTATGATACTAACAGTAGTTTAGATGGAATTGAAAAGATTTTATATGGAACAGAGTTCTATAACCAAAAAGTTTCCTATCTCACTAGTAGTGGAAGTACAGTCAATATGACAGAAAAATATTCAGACCTCATTTTAAAAGGTGCTAAAACTTCTAAAGTTAGTCCATACCATTTAGCTTCTCGTATTAAGCAAGAAGTAGGTCCCTTTTTATCCCATAGTTCTATTAGTGGAAAGGTAGATGGCTTTAAGGGGTTATATAATTTCTATAACATAGGGGCAACAAGTTCAGCAGAACCTATGGGAGCAATTAAAAATGGACTTCAGTATGCTAAAGATGGAAAAGGAGCAAGTCAAAGTACAAAAGATAAATATTTAATTCCATGGAATACTAAAGAAAGAGCTATTATAGGTGGAGCCATTTTCATAGGTTCTAGTTATATTAATGTAGGACAAAATACAATTTATTTACAAAAGTTTGATGTAAATGATGATAGACCAGGAACTTTATTTACCCATCAATATATGACAAATGTATTAGCACCTTCTAGTGAAGCGAAGTCTATTTATAGTGGATATCAAAAAAGTGGATTACTAAATAATGCAATGACCTTCATTATTCCTGTGTATAACAATATGCCAGATATTCCCACACAAAGTCCGAATATTAACACAAAGGATTTTACAATAGATAACACAAAAGTATATTGTAATACGGCAGATGTGAATGTTAGAACAGGTCCATCTACTTCTTATGAAATTATTACAACAATTGCAAAAAATACGAAAATGACTAGAATACGAAAAGGAAAGCAGTCAGGAGAAAGATGGGATCAAGTGATTTTAGAAAATGGAATTGTAGGATATATTCATCAAACTTATGTAACAGAACTTCCAAGTGTTCAAATACAAAAAATAGAGGTTGGTATGGATAATACAACTTTGAAAAAAGGAGAAAAGAAACAATTAAAAGTAACGATTAGCCCACCAGAAGCAAGTACTCATAAAGTAGTGTATAGTTCTAGTAATAACCGAGTTGCAACTGTAGATGATAAGGGAGTTGTTCAAGCACTTCGTAGTGGAACAGCTACCATTACAGTAAGAGCACAAGAAAATACAGTACAAGGACAAATAACGATACAAGTATATAGTCCAGTAACAGGAATTCATTTAGACCAAAAACAAATTTATATGGAGGTAGGAGATACCTTCCAAATAAATGCGAATATTGAACCAAGTGATAGTGATGATAAAACAGTGGTATTTACAAGTGAAAATAGTCAAGTTGCAACAATTCAACAAGATGGCATAATTACTGCTATCCAAGAGGGCACGACAAAGATATTAGCAAGTAGCAAAGAAAATTCTAATATAAAGGCGGAATGTGAAGTAAATGTAGTAAGAAAAATGGCAGAAGATGAAATCCATTTTGATAGTTCATTAACAGTGAATAGTTTAGAGATTAGCGGAATAGACTATACCAGCAATACAGTAAAAGATATTAAGGATAAGATTACAACAAACTTAGAAATTGAAATAGTAAATTACAATAACCAAGTTTTGAAAGATACTGATATTGTGGGAACTGGCTGTAAAATACGAGTAAAAGAGAATGACAAAGTAATTAGACAATACCAAATTGTGGTATATGGTGACGCAAATGGAGATGGAGCAATTAACAGTGTAGATTTATTAGTATTACAACGTCATATTTTAGAGATTAAAACATTAGAACCAATTTTTAGAAAAGCAACAAATATTAATAAAAATGGAGCTAACCCAAGTTCTGTAGATTTATTATTAATTCAAAGACATATTTTGGAGTTACAAAGAATTGTTCAATAAGTCGATATATTTATTTAGTTCTTAGTAATTATAAGTATAACAACACTTATCCTTATGGTTAAAGTCTTCATATGTGCACAGAAGCTTCACTTCTGGCACAAAATCTAAGAAGACTTTAACAGGCGCTCGCAAGCTTGCCTTACGCGGATTACGTTTTTGTTATACTTATAATTACTGAGATGAGATAAATTTAATAATATTAGGAGGAGAAATGTTGAAAAGTAAAGTAATTATATTGTTTGTTGTAATATTTTCCCTTTTGGCAATGAGCACAATAAGTCTTGCTATAGAAAATGGAACTGTGTATTTAGAGAGTAATCAAGATGTAATAGAAAAAGGAGAAGAAGTAGAAATTACAGTTAATTTAAAAGATGTAACAACAGCTGCCTGTAATTTCTTCCTCTATTTTGATGAGGATAAATGGGACTATCTTTCTAAAATGGACAATACTAATGTAGAGAAAAATCGTATTCTTTTTGTGTGGTATGACACGAATGGCGGAAGAAGTGCAAAACAGGGGGAAATTGTAAAATTTAGGTTTAAAGCAAAAGAAAATGGGTTATCTACTTTTAGCATAGAGGGAGATTTCTATAATTCAGTTGGTCAAAAGTTAAAAGTGGATTTTCAAGAAAAACAGGTTCAAATAGGAAAAGAGGAAACTATTTTTCAACAGCAAGAAGAGGAAGAAAAAGGAGATAATGAACAAAAAGGAAATGCAAATTTAGAAGTTTTAAGATTAGATAGAGAAGGGATGACACCTGCTTTTGACAAGAATATTACAGAGTATTATTTAACAGTAACTAATGAAGTAAAAGAGATAGAAGTGTTAGCGATTACTAGTAATCCAGAAGCAAGTGTTGAAATTACAGGGAACACAAAATTAAAAGAAGGTTTAAATACCATAAAAATTCAAGTAACATCAGAGGACCAAAAGGAGAAAAAAACTTATACGATACAAGTAACAAGAACAGCTAATCTAGCATTAGCAAACACTAACTTAGAAATATTAGCAATTGAGAATGTTTTGTTAAGTCCGCCTTTTGATCCAAATGAAACCAATTATGCAGCAGAAGTCGCAAAGGGAATTAATGATTTAAATGTATTTGCTGTTCCTGAAAATGAGAAAGCAACTGTACAAATTAGTGGAGATAAAAGTTTAAAAGAAGGAAATAACACAGTAACAGTTGTAGTAACTGCTGCAAACGGTTTTAGTAAAAAGAAATATCAAATACAAGTGTATCAAAGGAATGAAGAAGAGCAAAAGCAGTATGAAGAAGAACAAAAAGAGCAGATACAAAAAGTGGAGCAGGCATATCAAATACAGGAGATGAAAGAAGAACAAAACTCTAACACAGGAGGTAATGACAGTAAAACAGGAAAATATGGAGTAATTATTGGAATAGGTGCAATCACGATTATAACTGTAATTGGTGTAATGATAAAGATTATTTCTAAGAAGAAAAAACAATAAATTTATTGACAGTGTAAATAAACTTTGATACAATAAAGAAAAGGGAAGGGAAGTGGATTTTATGGCACAAACAAATATTAATATAAGAATAGATGAAGAATTAAAAAAACAATTTGATGAATTTTGTAATAATGTAGGAATGACAATGACAACCGCATTTTGTATTTTTGCGAAGAAAACTGTAAGAGAGCAAAAGATACCTTTTGAAATATCAAATGATGCATTTTATTCCGAAAGCAATATCAAATACTTAGAAACAGTAATAGATGATATAGAAACAGGGAGGGCAAAATTAGAAGAACACGAACTAATTGAGGAGGAATAAGAGTGAGATTGTTATGGGAAGAAAGAGCATGGCAAGAATACTTATATTGGCAAACTCAAGATAAGAAAACGTTAAAAAGAATAAATCAATTATTAATAGATATTCAAAGAAATACTTTTGAACGGAATAGGAAAGCCAGAACCATTAAAAGAAAATCTATCAGGTTATTGGAGTAGAAGAATTGATGAGAAGAATAGACTTGTTTATAAAAAGCAAGGGGATAGTATTATAATAGCCTCTTGCAAATTACATTATTAAAATAGAACTGGAAGAAGCTTATAATATCAAAATGAACTATGAAAAGGGGAAAAAAGATGAAAGAAGAATATAATACTTTAAATTATTATGATAGTAATGCTAAATCATATTTTGAAAATACAATGCAAGGTAACTTTCAAGAAAATTATGATAGATTTTTGAATAAAATACCAAAAGGAGCTTTTATACTAGATTTTGGTTGTGGTTCAGGAAGAGATAGTAAATACTTTTTAGAGAATGGCTATGAAGTAGAAGCGATAGATGGTTCTATAGAAATGTGCAAATTAGCTAGTGAGTATATTGGGCAAGATGTGAAATGTATGAAGTTCGAGGAATTAAATGAAGAAGATACTTATGATGGTATTTGGGCTTGTTCTTCTATATTACATGTAACAAAGGAAGCGTTACCAAAAATATTAGAAAAAATGATAAATGCTTTGAAACAAGATGGAATAATTTATACTAGTTTTAAAAAAGGAAAGGGCTATGAAATTAAGGAAGGAAAATATTATAACTTTTTGACAAAAGAAGAATTAGAAAGTATATTGGAAAAGCTAGAAATGAACGTAGAACTAATAGAATATTTTGAAACAATAGGAAGCACACAGAGATCAAATGGAGTAATATGGACAAATTATATTATTCAAAAAGTATCTGAATAAATGTTAAAAGCTAGATATTACAAAAATTAATATCTAGTTTTTTAGCGTAAACTATTTACAAGTAGAAAAATTATATGTATAATAACAATCGTTACCTAACAAATGTTATTTTAAAAGAGGTGAGAATATGCCAAAAGCAATGAAATATAGTAAAGAAGAAGTGGTGCAAGTAGCCTATGAAATTGTAAAAGAAGAAGGGATAGAAGGAATAAATGCTAGAAAGATAGCTAAGAAATTAAATGCTTCTGTACATCCCATTTTCAATCATTTTGAAAACATAGAAGAACTAAAAAAAGCAGTTGTAGAAAAGATAGTAGAAACTTATCATAGTTATATGATAAGTGGAAAAGGCAAAGAAAAATACTATAAAGAAACAGGTTTATCCTATATTCGATTTGCCAAAGACTTTCCACAATTTTTTAAAATTATGTTTATGAACCCAACGAAATTAGATGCCAAAAACTTTATTATGGCAGATTCAGCAGGGGACGAAATCATTAAAGCAGGGCAAATATTAACAGGGCTATCTTATGAAGAACAAAAGACTTTCCATGTGGAAGTATGGATGCTTACACATGGAATAGCTTGCTTAGTTGCAACTAAGACGGTGGAACTCTCTGATGAAGAAATTGGAGAGTTACTTGAAAATACAGTAAGGCAAATGATAATAGGCTATAAATTTGAAAAGGAGAATAAGAAAAAATGAGTAATGTAATTGAAGTGAAAAATTTAACGAAAGAATACAAAACTTTAAAGGCCATTGATGACTTATCTTTTGAAGTAAAAGAAGGAGAGATTTTAGGATTACTTGGTCCTAATGGAAGTGGAAAATCTACTACTATTAATTGTATCTTATCCTTACTAAAATTTAGTAAAGGAAGTATTCAAATATTTGGAAAGGAAATGACACCAAATGCTTATGATATCAAAAAAGAACTAGGTGTTATTTTTCAAGAAGTTGCTGTGTTTGAAGAATTAACTGTTTACGAGAATATTGACTATTTTTGTGGGCTATATATCAAAGATAAAAAGGTAAGAAAACAATATATTGAGGAAGCTATTGAATTAGTGGGGTTAGAAGAGTTTAAAAAGTTTTATCCAAAACAATTATCAGGAGGTCTTTTAAGAAGATTAAATATTGCTTGTGGAATTGCTCATAAACCAAAGCTTATCTTTTTAGATGAACCAACTGTTGCAGTAGATCCACAAAGCAGAAATAATATATTAGATGGAATTAAAAAACTAAGAGACAATGGAGCGACAATTGTTTATACAACTCACTATATGGAAGAAGTAGAAATTCTTTGTGATAGAATTATCATTTTGGATAAAGGAAAAATCTTAGCACAAGGAACTTCAGATGAGCTAAAAGAACTTGCTAAAATTGAGGAAAAAGTAACAGTAGAAATTAATCAATTAGAAGATAGCATGTTAGAAAAAATGAAGAAGATAGAGCATATTGAAGAAGTAAATTATACAGAAAATACTTTAGTAGTTACTTACAATAAAGGAGAAAACAACTTAGGCAATTTAATTGAATTCTTAAAAAGAGAAAATCTAGGATATAGCAAAATCTATTCAGAAAGACCAACTTTAAATGATGTGTTCTTAGAATTAACAGGAAAGGAGCTTAGAGATTAATGTTTTACCATAATTTTAAATATGCTTTTAAAACTCTTTTTCGAGATAAAATGCTAATCTTTTGGACTTTCGCTTTTCCAATCATACTAGGAACATTCTTTAATATGGCATTTTCTAATATTGAGAATAGCGAGAAACTAGATATTATCTCCATTGCCATTGTAGAAAAGGAAGAAAACGAAATTATGAAACAAGCCTTTGAGACATTAAGTGATGAAGAAAATGAGGATAGACTTTTTCAAACACAATATGAATCAGAAGAAAGAGCAAAAGAGTTACTAGAAAATGATGAAATAACAGGGTATCTAGTTTTACTAAAGGAAGAGCCCAAAGTAGTTATCAAATCCAATGGAATTAATGAAACTATTTTAAAATACGTGACAGAAGAAATCATGCAAAATACAGAAATGATAAGTGACATTGTGGAAAAACGAGTACAAGAATCTATGCAAGGTTATCCAGAAGGAATTTACAATATGCCTAACGTGGAGAATATTTATGAAGATGTTATGAAAATGTTAGAAGATAATCAAGTGGAATTTAAAAATATTTCTAATAGTAATTTAAGTTATACCATGATTGAGTTTTATACTCTAATTGCTATGACCTGTCTATATGGTGGAATATTAGGAATGACTGCTATTAATCACAATTTAGCAAATATGGGGAATGTGGGAAAAAGAACTTCTATTACACCAACAAGCAAAGGAAAGATTATTTTTTCTAGTTTAATGGCAAGTTATTTAGCACAATTAATCGGATTAGCCATTTTGTTTGTCTACACTATATTTGTATTAAAAGTAGACTATGGAACGAATTTACCACTAATTGTGCTATTATCCTTAACAGGAAGCTTGGCAGGACTAAGTTTAGGAATTGCAGTTGCTACACTAATAAAAGCAAATGAAAATGCTAAAATTGGAATTTTGATAGCAGTTACTATGTTAGGTTGTTTCTTATCAGGAATGATGGGAATTACAATGAAATATATGATTGACAAAAATGTACCTATTGTTAATCTAGTAAATCCTGCTAGTATGATAACAGATGGATTTTATGCTTTGTATTATTATGATACATTAGATAGATATTTCTTGAACATAGTGAGTTTATTGATTTTTAGTGGAGTTATGATAATACTTTCTATCAATGGATTAAGAAAACAAAAATATGAAGCACTATAATATAGAAGGAAGGGGAAACAATGACAGTATTTAAAACTTTTTTAAAGGTACTTAATAAATGCAAATTTAGTGTTATTCTAAATACAGTAATATTGCTCATTTTTGCAGGAGTAAATATGCAGGCAAGTGATACACAAATGAATTTTGAAGCAACAAAACCAGATATCTTAATTGTCAATCAAGATACCAATATTGGTATTACTCAAAATTTGACGAAGTATTTGGAGGGGAATTGCGAAATCATAGCTGTAAAGGATAATGAAGATGCAATTAATGATGCTTTGTTTTATCGAGATGTTAATTATGTAATATATATTCCACAAAACTATAGACAAGATGTATTAAAAGGAGAAAATCCAGAAATACAAATCAAATCAACAGGAGATTATCAGGCAAGTTATGCTGAGATGTTGCTAGCTAGATATGTAAAAGTGCAAAATATCTATGTAAAAGAGCTAGTAAAGCAAACAGATAACAAAACTTTGGCAGATGAAAAAGTAGAAAATGAAATAATAGAAAAGATAAACCAAACTATATCTAAGCAAACAGAAATTGAAATGACTTCAAAGTTAGATACAACAGGACTAGAAAAAGCAACTTTTTACTATAATTTTGCTAATTATACATTACTAGCAGGAGCTATCTTAGTAATTTGTTTAATTTTATCTAGTTTTCATGAAGAAAGAATTAGGAAAAGAACGATTGTTAGTAGTATGAAGTATCAAAAACATAATAGAATATTGCTATTAGGAAATGGACTATTTGCACTAGTTTTATGGCTATTTTATGTATTCATTAGTTTCTTTGTAGTAGGAAATGTGATGTTTAGTATGCAAGGTATTATTTATATGATTAATTCTTTTGTATTTACTTTATGTGCTTTAACAATTGCCTTCTTGGTAGGAAGTATCATCAATAATAAAAATGCAATGAATGGAATTGTTAATGTAATTGCATTAGGCTCTAGCTTTTTATGTGGAGCATTTGTACCAGTAGAATGGTTACCAGATACGGTACTTAAAATAGCACACATTCTTCCGAGTTACTGGTATATTCAGTCTAATGAATTGGTAAAGACAATGGAAGAATTTAACCTAGAGACGTTGAAACCAATTATGATAAACATGGGAGTAGTTCTTTTATTTGCAATTGGATTTATCATTGTAGCGAATTTGATAGAAAGGAAAAAGAGGAAGATTGCTTAGAAGAAATGTCGCACATGGGGCCACATGTCGCACAAACTATACGTTTCATCGCTGTAGTTCATTTCATTTCACACAGTTAACTTAATGTCACTTATACGACATTTTTCTCACATTATATAAGATAAAAGCATATTATGTAATGTGAGGTGAGAAAAGAGTGAATTGGTTTGAAGAGTTAAATCCTGCCATTCAAGCGTTACTAGCAACAATATTCACATGGGGTGTAACTGCATTAGGGTCACTTACAGTATGTTTCTTTAAAGAAGTTAATCGTAAAGTATTAAACACTATTTTGGGATTTAGTGCAGGAGTTATGGTTGCAGCATCTTTTTGGTCATTACTAGCACCTGCCATAGAATTGTCAGAGGAACTTCGGATACATAGCATGGTTACTTCCAGCACTTGGATTTACCATAGGAGGTTTATTTGTATTATTATCTGATAAATTTTTAGACAAGGTACTAAAGGGAAGAACCAACTTAAGAAGTGCCGCTTCTTTAAAAAAGAGTATTCTTCTAATATCAGCTATTACTATCCACAACATACCAGAAGGAATGGCAATAGGGGTAGCATTTGGAGGAATTGCAAGTGGAACACCAGGAATGAGTTTGGTTGCAGCGTTAATGCTTGCAGTTGGAATAGGAATTCAAAATTTCCCAGAAGGTGCAGCTGTATCATTGCCACTAAGAAGTGAAGGATTTTCAAGATTTAAAAGCTTTATGTATGGTCAGGCATCAGGATTAGTAGAACCTATTGCAGCAGTAATAGGTGTAGTATTAGTGCTAACAGTAAGAAGTGTGTTACCATTTTTACTAGCCTTTGCAGCAGGTGCTATGATAGCAGTAGCTGCAAGAGAACTGTTGCCAGAATCTATACAAGAAAACAAGAATTTAGCAACTTTAGGGCTAATTGCAGGCTTTGTATTAATGATGGTATTAGATGTAGCTTTAGGGTAAAAGAAAAATAGGCTAAAAAGTAGTTGTATTCTACTAATTTTAGCTTATTTTTAATATAAAGGATATGGACAACTTGTTTCTTTTATGGTATATTCAAAATATGAAATAGGATAAATAAAAAGGAGAAAAAAGCAAATGAAAAAAGTAATATTTATGAGTATCATTATTTTAGCAATTGCTATAGTTGCTACATTATTAGTAGTCCAAAACCATTTTAATAAAAAGGCTGAGGAATTGAAAAAGGAAGAAGAAATATTAAATACTTTTGACCTTACTACGAAAAGCGGAAAGGCAATAGAATTAGGATATATGAATTTTGAAAATGGAGAGTTTTATTTAAAGCTACCAAAAGAATTTAAACTAATGGATGCAAAAACTCTTAAGAAAAAATATGTTAATGAGAATCCACCAACTTTTGCATATACAAATGAAGAAACTACAGTAAATGTGGCTATAAGTATTACAAATACACAAATGAGCAATGAAGCAATTGGAACGTTTCTAGAAAGTATGAAAGCACAATTAGGTGCTCAATATGAAGTGTTAGAAAGTGGAACAAAAGAAAAAGAAGGACATACCATTGGACAAATACAATTTATTTCAAAGGCACCAGATACGGATATCTATAATCATATGATGATATTCTCATGTAATGAAAAGTTTAGAGTAGTAAGTTTTAATTGTACAAAAGAATTACAAGAAGAATGGCAAGAAGTAGGAGCATTTATCATTAATTCATTAATATTTTCACAAGACTAGTAGAGGAAGAAAATATGCAAAAAAAGCAGATTGTTATGTTTGGAGGAGCATTTAATCCACCACTTAATTCGCATTTTTCATTAGCTGAGCAAATAATAAATGAAAATGAAGAAGTAGAAAAGGTAGTATTTGTTCCAGAAAATAGTTTATATGAAAAAGCAGAATTAATTAGTAATAAGCATAGATATCAAATGTTAAAGATGGTATGTGATAAAAATGAGGAGTTTGAAGTATCTACTATAGAAATAGATAGCCAAAGGCCGTTGTATACAATTGAAACATTACAAAGATTACAAGAACAATATCCAAACTATGAAATTGCATTTATGATACGGAAGTGACAATCTAAAAACTCTGGATACATGGAAAGAAGTACAAACATTACTGAAAAATTATAAAATATATGTGCTAAAAAGAGACAAGGATAGCATAAAGGATATTATACAAAGCAATCCAATATTAGAAGCACACAGTAAGGCTTTCTATACTCTATCTAAAGAAGTCACGAGCAATCTAAGTTCTACTTATGTAAGGAATAAAATAAAAGAAGGAAAAAGCATTACATACTTAACTCCACCTGAAGTTGTTACCTATATTTTAGAAAATAAGCTATATCAATAAAGAGGAGAAAACATGTTAGATAAATCAACATTAGAGCAGGAAACTCAAAATGCTATTGAGTGGATTAGGAAATATGTAGAAAAAATAGGTGCAAATGGAATTGTAATAGGAAATAGCGGAGGCAAAGACTCCGCTACTGTCTTGGCTATGGCTGTAGAAGCAATTGGAAAAGAAAAAGTACTTTCAGTAGCAATGCCATGTTTTTCTAAACAAACAGACTTAGAAGACGCAAAGCTTGTGGCAGAAGCTTTTGAAGTACCGATTCTAAAAGTAGATTTAAGTAATACATATCAAGAAATGGAAAATGAAATAAATTGCCAAATTCCTCAAAGCTTAACACAAGAAGCAATGATCAACATAAAACCAAGATTAAGGATGACTACCTTATATAGTATTGCACAAACTTTAGGATATTTGGTAATTGGAACAGGTAATCTTTGTGAAGCAATGGTTGGATATACTACAAAATGGGGAGATAATAGTTCTGATTTTAATCCAATTGGAAATTTTACAGTAGAAGAAGTTTTTGCAATTGGAAAAATGTTAGGAGTTCCAGAAAAGATATTACAAAAAGTACCAAGTGATGGCTTAGGTGGACAAACAGATGAGGAAAAAATGGGAATCCAATATAGCCAAGTAGCAGAAATGATAGAAACAGGAACAACAGATGAAACGGCAAAACAGGAGATTATAAGAAGATATCAGGTTTCTAAACATAAAAGAAGAACAGTACCAATCTATACTTTTGAAAGAAAGAATTATTTATTAGAGTTATAATTGTCAAAAACTGGATTTTTATATAGAAGTCTTGACTTTGCCATAAAAAATGAGTATAGTGAATATATAAGGGGAAATATGCAAAAGAAAGAAGAATGAAAATGAAAGATATCTATATTGTGTTAACACATTCAGGAACAGTATTATCTAGGATTATTAAATTTTATACCAAAAAAAGATATTCACATGTGTCAATTGCTTTGGATATTGATAGTGATAAAATGTATTCTTTTGGTAGAAGAAATCCATATAATCCATTTTTTGCAGGATTTGTAGAAGAAAGTTCAAAGGAAGGATTTTTCAAAAGATTTCAAGAGGCAGAAGCTATGATATATACTTTTCAAGTAACAGATGAGCAATATGAAGGTATGAAAGAATTAATTGAAAAGTTTGCAGTAAATAAAGAACAATATAAATTTAATATTTTAGGACTATTTTCAGTAGCGATTCACAAAAAGATACAACGAAGAAACTCCTTTTATTGTGCTGAATTTGTGAAATATGTGATTGAAAGCCAAGAAATAGAAACGAATTTACCAGAACTTATTAAACCAGAAGATTTTACAAAATTAAAGAATGTAAAGCCAATATATCAAGGAAAACTACAGGATTATTTTAGAAAGAAACAACCTGTATTTAATTAAAATAGAAACAATGCTAGAAAATTCATAGCATTGTTTTTTTAGATAAAAAAGGATATAATAGTGCAAAAGATAAAACAAGGAGCAAACTATGAATTACAGAATTATAAACGGAGCAATATCATATGGAGCAGATACCATACTAGAGGAAATTAATTTTGAAATAAAAGAAAAAGATAAAATTGCAATTGTAGGAAAAAACGGATGTGGAAAAACGACTTTGTTAAAATCCATTGTAGATAACGAAATGCTAGAAGAAGGCATTGGAGAAGATAAATTTGGAGTATATAAGCAAGGTGCACCAACAATTGGGTATTTAAAACAAATTGAATTTGAAGATCCTAACAGTACCTTTTTGCAAGAGGTTTTAAAATCCTATCAAGATATCATTAGCTTAGAGAAAAAAATCAATGATTTGCAAAAAAAATTACAAACTCAAACAGATGATAAATTGATTAAAGAATATACAAATGCTTTAGAAAGATATGAGATACAAGGTGGATATACTTATCGAAAAGAATATGAAACAGCTATACAAAAATTTGGTTTTACCAAGCAAGATAAAGAAAAAAAGATTAGTGAATTTTCAGGTGGTCAAAGAACGAAAATTGCATTTATCAAATTATTACTAAGCAATCCAGATATTTTGCTATTAGACGAACCTACTAATCATTTAGACATTTCAACAATAGAATGGTTAGAAGGGTATTTAAGAAACTATAATAAAGCAGTTGTGATTGTATCACATGATAGAATGTTTTTAGATAAAATTGTGAACAAAGTGTATGAAATAGAATATGCAACTATGACAGAATATTCAGGTAACTATACCTTTTTTGAGAAGAAAAAAAGAGAAGATTATGAAAAGCAGTTAAAGGATTATGAATACCAACAAAAAGAAATTAAACGTTTACAAACTATTGCAGACAGATTTCGATATAAGCCATCAAAGGCGAAAATGGCAATGTCAAAACTAAAGCAAATTGAGCATATGAAAATCATAGATGAGCCAAGTAAATATGATTTAAGGACATTTCATACCAATTTCCATATTCCAGTAGAAAGTGGTAGTTTAGTGTTATCTGCTAAAAAGTTACAAGTAGGGTATGATAAGCCATTAGCTGAAGTATCTTTTGAACTATATAAAGGACAAAAGCTTGGTATTATTGGAGAAAATGGAAAAGGAAAGTCTACCTTATTAAAAACTCTAATGGGATATATTCCAAAAATAAGTGGAGAATATGAATACGGCTATCATGTGAAAAAGGAATATTTTGACCAGCAAATGGAATTTTTAGATCCAGAAGCTACCATTTTTGACGATTTTAGTAAAGAATTCCCAGACTTAGGAACAACTAAAACTAGACAGATTCTAGGTACTTTTCTTTTTTCAGGAGAAGATGTTTTTAAGGAAATAAAGGTGCTATCTGGAGGAGAAAAGGTACGTTTGCAATTGTGCAAGATTTTCAAGAAAGAGGCTAACTTGCTATTCTTAGATGAGCCTACTAACCATATGGATATTGTGGGAAAAGAAAGTTTAGAAAATATCTTAAAAGAATATCAAGGAACTTTAGTATTTGTTTCACATGATAGATACTTTGTCAACAAAATAGCGAACTGTATATTAGCCTTTGAACCAGAGGGAGTATTCTACTTTAATGGTAACTATGAGCAATATTGTGAATACAAAGAGAGCCAACAACAAGAGGAAAAGGTAAAGGAAGTTGTTACAAAAGTGAAAAGCAGTAGTAACAATCAGTATTTGCAAAATAAAGAGATGACAAAGAGAAAAAATAGGATTAAGAAGTTAGAAAATGAAATAGAGCAAAAAGAGCAAGAAATAGAAGAACTAAAGCAAGAAATGCAAAAGGAAGAGATTTGTACAGACTATGTAAAGCTAAAAGAGATACAAGACCAAATTATTGAAATAGAGCAAGTAATAGAAGAAAAAATGACAGAATGGGAAGAACTAAGTACTTTGTTAGAAGACTAGGATAGAGCAATTTGCTTTTTTGTTATAAAACTAGTATAATAATGACATTGCGATTTGAACCTCTAAGAAAATTAAAGAATTTTAAGGAGGATTATCTTATGGAACAAAGAATAGCGAGTACAGGAGGAGCAGATGTTCCTATTTGTGCAGAGAATATTAAAAAGATTACGGAAGAATTGAATGCAGAGGGCTTTGAGCTTACTTTTGTAGCAATTCAAAGTAAGGACAATAATCCTGCTGCATTCACAGACTCTATACTGGTATTTACTAAAAAGTAATATATTCCATAAGAGGTTCAAATGAACAAGAAACTTCAGTGTTGTAGTAATAATTTAAACAATACTGAAGTTTTTTATAATTAAAAAAAATATTAACTAAACGAGAACTTACAAGTTCTTATTATACAAAGTGATAGAAACTCTATAATACTGCTTAATTTTTAAGATGAAATTTATATCAAATTAAGCAAAAAAAGGATGATATAATAAAATATTATTATATTATTTATTCCAACAAAGATAATAGATATATTTTAGATATATTTCAATGCTAAAATAAACTTAGCATTGAAATATTTTTTATGCTATTTTATAGATTTGAGGAGGAAAAAACATGTTAAAAAAGGTAGGTTTAGTAATTATGGTAGTCGTTCTATTAGGAGGAATAGGAATTCTTTTAATTCCTAAGGAAGATAAATCCAAAATAGGAGATGAAAATTTAGAAAGTTTAAAAGGTAATTCAAAAGTATCTTCTAACGCAAAAGACAAAAATGAAAAAATGGTATATATCGAACCAGGGCAAATAAGCAATTTTGATAAAGGCTATTATTATATTGATAATGGGGATGACGGAAACAATATAAAATTCTTCGATTATTCTGCTAAAAAAGAAATTTATTTATGTAACAAACCAAATTGTAAACATGACACAAAAGAATGTAGTTCCTATTTAGATATAGCAGAAGCAAATGATTTATTTGTATATAATAACTACTTATATTTAATATCAGGTTCTGGAAGTACTACAATAATGAGTGCCACAATGGGTGAAGAGGGTACCTCTATATCAGAAGGAGGAGGGAAAACACCAAGTATATATAGAATGAATTTAGATGGTACCAATAAAACTAAATTATTTGAATGTCCATCAGGAGTAGAACTCGGTTCCAGTTTTATATTTGAAGGAAACAATTTATATACCTTCTTTTCCAAAAATAAAACAGTAGAATTATCCAAAAATTCTTATACATCCATAGAAACAGACAGAGAATTAGTCAAAATAAATTTAGAAACCAAAAAATATGAAGAACTATTAGACAGTAAAAATAGAAAAATGATTCGGAGTATATAATAAAAAGATAGTGCTAGAAGAAATTGTATATAAACAAGATCCAGAGGAATTTTTAAATAATGATAATGCCTATATCAATAATTTAAGAAATTCTACTAAAAAAATAAAACTATTTGATGTATCTAGTAAAACAGAAAAAGAAATTTATCAAGATATTTACCAAAATATAGAGGATATACAATATGAAAATGGAAAGGTTTATTTTATAGCACACAAAGGTCAAAAAATAGAGTATATAGATTTAGAAACAAAACAAAAACAAACATTATGTAAGTTACCAAAAGAAGGGGTAACTCTAAATGGAATATATGATAATAAATTGCAGTACATCTACTATACAGGAAGTGAAGGAAAAGTGGATAAAGCATACTATATCGATTTAGAAACAAAAGAGAGTAAAGAAATGAAACTATTTGATAAAAATGGATATTTAGTAGAAATATTAGCGGAAAACAAAGAATTTTACTTTGTAAGAAAAGGTTATGAGTTAGGAGCTGAATACACAACTTGGGCAGGAACAAAACAGCAAGATATAGAAAGAATAAACTATGCATTAATGAAAAAAGAAGATTACTGGAGTTCAAAACCAAAATATATAGACATAAAAAATACATAAAAGAACAAGGAGAACAAACTATGTTAGAAATAGTTAATTTAAGCAAAAGCTACAAGGAAAAAAAGGTGCTAGATAATATAAATTTAAAACTAGAAAATGGATTATATGGACTACTTCGGACCAAATGGAGCAGGAAAGAGTACCTTAATGAATATTATAACAGATAACTTAAAACTAGACAGTGGAAAAATACTATGGAATGGACAAGAAAGTAAGTCACTAGGTGCAAAATATAGAGAAATATTAGGATACATGCCACAAGGGCAAGGATTATACAATGGATTTACAGCAAAAAGATTTTTAAATTATATTGCAGTATTAAAAGAGGTCCCAAAAGAAGAAATAGAAATGCAAATTCAAAAAGTGAGTAAAAGTGTTAACTTACAAGATGAACTAGGCAAAAAAATTGGGATGTATTCAGGAGGAATGAAACAAAGATTGCTAATTGCAGCAACTATTATAGGAAATCCAAAGTTACTTATATTTGACGAGCCTACAGCAGGACTAGATCCAAAAGAAAGAATTAGAGTGAAAAAAATAATGAGTGAACTTGCAAAAGGCAAAATTGTCATTATTGCAACACATATAGTTCCAGATATAGAAAACATTGCAAATGAGATTATTATTTTGAAAGACGGAATTTTAAGAGAAAAAAATACACCAGAAGAATTGATAAGGAAGTATGCTGAAAATGGCGATTTGGAAGATGTATATATGAATATTTTTGGAGAATAAAGGAGGGAGAAATCAATTGGGTAAAATAATAAAACATGAATTCTTAAAAATATTCACAAGTAAACTATTTTTATATACATTAATGGTATTTATATTAGCAAATATTGTACTATTGATTTATACACAAAATATTGCAAAAAAGGATGAAATCCCATATTCAGCCTATAAAATCTTAAACGAAGAAATAAAGGATTTATCAGAACTAGAAAAGCAAGAACTAATAAGCAAAGAATATGAAAAAAATAATGCCTTTAGTATAATAAGTAATATAGTAAACAATAAAAATAGTGATGATGCGTATATAAGAGAATTTGCAGAAACTTTAAAAAACGAGAACAAAGAACTTTATGATAAATACATAAATGAATATCCAACTGGAGGTTATAAATATACTGGAGATGAAGCAAAAGAACTTGCTTTTTTGAAGGAAATAAAAAGAGAATATGAGGAATGTAAAAACTATAAACAAATTATCAGTGAAATTTTAGAAAAAGCAGAAAACTTAGAAACAATTTCAATCTTCCAAGAAACACAAGATGATTTTTCTAATAAGAACATTAAAGATACAGCCCAAAATTATGAAAAAATGCTTGATACGGAGTTAGAATTTATTCCTGCCAAAGGGATAAATAGTTTTACCAAAATGGGAATAACCGATATTCTCATAATTCTTTTAATATTTGTAATATCTACTATAATCATATATGAAGAAAGAGAAAAGAATTTATTTCCACTGATAAAAAGTACAAAAAATGGAAGAGGCAAAACTATTTTAGCTAAAATTTTTGTAATGTTTATTTTGATTTTTGCTATCTCACTAATCTTATATAGCATAAACTTTATTTATTATGCTATAACAATAGGATATGGAAACTTAAGTGCAAATTTACAATCGATCAATACATTTCTCTATTCTACTTTACCAATAAGCATTGGAGGATATATTGCCTTATTCTTCATTACCAAAATAGCTGTATTTTTTATCATATCACTTATTATATTACTCATCTCTAATCTAGCAAAAAATAATGTTTCAAATTATATGGCTTTAATTTTAATTTTTGGTATTAGCTTTTTACGGATATACAACAATAGATCCAATTTCAAAATATAATGTATTTAGAGTAGTTAACCTTATCAATCTAGTAGAAGTAAATGGTATCTATAAAACACATATGAATTTGAATATTATGGGAAATATGCAAAATGTATTACAATTAAGTCTATTTTTTGCTATAATATTACTAGTTCTATTGGGACTTGCAAATATATGGATTTTTACCAAGAGAAAAGACTTAGGACTTACAGAAAGTCGCTTATTGAAAAAGCTAAGAAATATTACAATCCTCAAACCTAGAATATTTACCAAAATATTTTGGTGTGAATTATATAAGCTAATGGTGATAAATAAAGTGTGGATGCTTCTTCTACTCTTTACCATATTTCAAATATACAGTTTAAGTCATGTAAATAAAAATATTTCTTTTAGTGAAAATATGTATAGAAATTATATGAAGACATTTAGTGGAGAACTAACAGCCGAAAAAGAGAAAAGAATAAACGAAGAACAAGAAAGGTTTGAAAAGGCAAGTCTTGCCATAGCAAACATTGAAGAGAAAGTACAAAAGGGAGAAATAAGTAGAGAAGAAGCGGTTCAATATAAAGAACCATATCAGGAAGTTTTAAATACAGAAGACATATTTTTGAGAATAATGAAGCAATATGAGCATATTAAGGAAAATCCAAAAGCAGAATTTGTTTATGATACAGGATATAAGCAATTATTGCGAATGAATAAAAATGCTTTTTTGGAAAGTGATATTTATTTAATTGTTATGGCAGAAATAGTCTTTTCGGCAATTTTTGTAATGGAATATAAAAATGGAATGAACAAGATATTAAACACAACACCAAAGGGGAAAGACATTACTACAAAAGTAAAAATAGGAGTTTGTTTCATCACAAGTATGATTATTTTTGCAATTAGTATCATACCAGAAATTATTGAAATAGGACAAATATATGGGTTTGATAATATTACAGCAAGTATAACAAGCATACCTAATTTTAGTAATTTGTATCCTGGAATTAGTATAATAGGATTTATCATTCTTAACTATTTAACAAGATTTATAATGTTCATTAGTATAGTATTATTCATATTATGGATTTCATTAAAACTAAAAAATACAACTTATACCATATTAGTTGCTAGTAGTATCTTGCTAATACCTATGCTAGCAACACAAATGGGGATAAAATTTTTAAATGTGTTAAGTATAAATAAGATACTAAATTTAAGCAAAATAATACTAATGGATGGAAAATTGAAATGGCTCTATATCATAATACCAATTATAGTACGGTATCTATAGCTATAAGAAGTTATTTAGAAGGGAGTAAGTTATCATTATGACTAAAATTTTGGTAGTTGAAGATGAATTTCCAATAGTAGATTTGATAAGTATTGCATTAAAAAATGTAGGATATGAAGTAGACTATGCTTTAGACGGAGAAAAAGGAGCAAATTTGATAGAAACAGGAAAATATGATTTAGCTTTGCTAGATATTATGCTACCAAAATTCAATGGATATGAACTACTAGATTATGCAAAAACTATGGAACTTCCAATTATATTTATAACAGCCAAAGGTCAACTTAAAGATAGAATAAAAGGATTGGATATGGGAGCAGATGATTATATTGTAAAACCTTTTGAAGTAGAGGAACTAATTTCAAGGGTAAATGCAGTTATTAGAAGGTGTCATAAGAAGATAGAACTAGGAGATATACAAATTAATTTAGAAAGTAGAATTATAAAACGTCAAGGAAAAGAAATAAAATTAACACCAAAAGAATTTGATTTATTCTTGTATTTATATGAAAACCAAGATAAAGCACTAAAAAGAGAAGAGATACTACAGAAAGTATGGAATGATGAAGAATTGGATTCTCAAACATTAACACTCCATATACAAAGAATAAGAAAAAAGTTAGACTTAAATGAGAGAATTAAGACAATTCATGGAGTAGGATATATATTTAGGAGAAGTAAATGAAATTTGGAGTAAAAATAGTTATATCTGTGATAGCAATTATTTCAATTATTTTTTCGCTTGCAGGTATAATCATTATAAAAAGTAATTTTGAACATTCATTAGAAAAAATGATGAATCAAAATGTAGAGTCTCATAACTTAGAAAGATATGGAATAGAGAATAATATAGATAGCAATATTGATAAAAATGGAAACATATCAAGGGAAAAATTGAGTAGTTATGCCATAAGTTTTGTTTCCTATTTAGCTAATAGTAAAAAAATATCAATTTATATTGAAAATGAAAAGATATATTCAAATATTGATATAGATGAAGAAAGTCTAGCATTTTTAAGTAATGCAAAAGAAGTTAAATATATAATAAAAGAGATAGATAGCCTAAAATATATGCTAGTATCTTCTAGTGTGGAAATTAATAATCAAAGGGTAATCCTAATCAGTAGATATGATATAACAGATATTTTTACAGAAAGGGATAGACAAATTGCATTTTTTTACAAAGTGGATATAGCAGTTATTATAACTGTGTCTATTGTTATATGTGTATTAGCGATATTTTTAACGAAACCAATTAGAAAATTAAATGAAATGAGCAAAAAAATAACAAAAGGTTCTTATCATGAGAGAGTAAGTATCAAGTCAAATGATGAGATTGGGGAACTTGCTATCAGTTTTAACCAAATGATAGAAACAATTGAAAATAAAATAAATGAGTTAGAACTTTCGGTAAAGCAAAAAGAAGAGTTTATTACCAATTTTACACATGAATTAAAGAACCCAATGACTTCTATTATAGGATATGCTGATATTTTGAGAAGTGGAAAATATGATAAAGAAACCAATATAAAATCTGCAAATTATATATTTCATGAAGCCAAAAGATTAGAGACTTTGGCACATAAGTTAATGGATTTAATGGAACTTTCAAATGAAAACATTGAATTAGAAAAGATAGATGTAGTATGTTTTATGAATAACCTATATAACGATATACACGAGAGTTTGGAAAATATAGAATTAAAATTAGAGATAGAAGATGGATGTATCATAGCAGATAAAGTGTTGTTAGAAGATTGTTTGAGAAATCTAATAGATAACAGTAAGAAAGCAGATCCTAAAGATAAAAGGATAAGGGTATTAGGAAAAAATGAAAAAGATAAATATAGGATTTCAGTAGAAGATAAAGGATGTGGAATTCCAAAAGAAGATTTACCAAGAATACTAGAAAGTTTTTATATGGTAGACAAGGCAAGAGCAAGAGAAAATGGAAGAAATGGTATTGGGCTTTCAATATGTGAAAAGATTGCAAATCTTCATCATACGAAACTTATGATTGAAAGTGAGTTAAACAAAGGAACTTGTGTATCATTTTATTTGGAGGTGGATAAGGGTGAAGAGTAAAACATTTTTGATGTATGCATCATTTGTATTCATTATGATACTTTCATTTGCTATCCCCAAATTGATAACTAAAATTCAAGATAAGAAATTATTGTCTGATAAATATACGATAAATAAAAAAATACGAACTTTAAATGAAAGTGAAAAATGGGTAGGGTTAATTGAAACAATATATAGTAAATATAATACAGGAAAATATAGTGTTAGAGTTTCAGATAGTGTAAGCAAAATAGGAACAATAATAGAAGAAACAGAAGGTGACACAAGTATTGAAATTAATGATGAGAATATAGATGATACATTAAAGAAATTTCAAGAGTTAATGAAACGAAACATCATAACACAAGATTTTTATAATCAGTTTTCCTCTAAGTATATCACCTATAGAATTTGGAATTATGACAATGGAGAGATACAGTATAAAGCAATAAAAATATTTACACAAGATTCATTAGAAGAAGCTACAGCTAGTATAGAAATAGAAAATGAAACCAATAAAATTATAGCATATGCAGTAAAAAAAGAATATTGTAACATAACACAAGAAACATTAGTGGAATATGCAAAATATTTAGAATTATATAGCATATTTGATGACTGGGAATATAGAGATAATGAATTGAAATCTAAAACATCAGGGATAAAAATAACAGGTAATATGAATGGTAAGTATATTTATGTAAAAGTAGTTCCTTTTGAAGCATAGAAAAGATAATAATACAAAATAGATAATTAGTTGATTTACTAATTATCTATTTTGTATTTATCTCGAGAACTTAATAGTAAGAAATATAGATTTAATTTTTCTCACTTAGCAATTCTTGTACTGTATTCCAATCAATAACTGGTGTATTTTGAGTTCCATTAGCAGATGTTTCTTTTATTTTTTTCTTAATTTTTAGAGTGTTCCATATAAAAACTACAATAGAACATACAGCAGCTACGCCTAAAATACCAAATACAATTGGTAGTGTCAAATATTCTATGTCAGTAAAGTAATAGGCTATTAAAGCAATAACAAAGAAAATGATTCCAAGTATAAAAATAACGATAGGGGTATCAAATCTTTTCTTTTTCAATCCACTTACACCCCAAGATTGAGGCTTATGACAGTGTGGACATTCATCTTTAAATTCTGTACTATAAATTTCTTTTTCTGTGGCATCTTTATAGGCTTCTTTTACTTTTTTTGCAAGATTTTCATAAGCTTCCTTTTCTAACTTATTTGCCCTATCATCATTGATAGTTTTAAAATTACTATTATAAACTGCTTCTGCTCCAATAATATGTGCTTGTAAATCACCACTATTTTTCATGCAATTTTCACATTGAAAATGGTATGGAACATTGGTATCCTTTACTCTTGTATGTTTATAATAAACTCTTGTTGGCATTGTTATTCCTCCATTCTTTTTGGATTATAAAAACATGGTTATTATATCACAATATTTTTTACTTGCATAGATATTGATGAATTTATTAGGTTTAAATAAGTTAGGCAAGTAATTAAGTTGAAAATGTTTTTTTCTTTATGTTATAATCAAAGCAATAATTAGTAATTGTGCGCCCAGCAAAGGGTAAGTAATCTAACGGGTGGAAACCCCGTCTGGCTAAGGTCTAACCAAACCACCAGTAGCGAGTTTTGTGCT
>JAAWKD010000032.1 GCA_022797215.1 Clostridia bacterium | reverse complement strand
AAAATGCTTTGCCGTTCTATGTTATGTATTTCCGCTGATATGTTCTTGTAATTTGGATAACGGATATTTTGTACTTAAATCATTTACATAGAAATAATCTTGTTCATTAAAGAATAGGTACAAGCTATCTTTAATAATTACTCTATGGGGCTCTACATACGCTAAATTGGTATGCTCAATTATTCTTAAACAACCATTTATTATTTGTGGCTGTTCCTTTCCTTTAAATTTTAAACGGCACGCCCATTCGATTTTAGAGAGTAATTCTTTACTCATATTGATTTCTTGTTTAATTATATGTAACATAATATCACAAAAACCTCCTTCTTTCAAGACTTTTGGTCAAAAAAAGACCGCTTCTTTTGAAACGGTTTAAAGTTTTTGTGTTGTCAAATTCTCATAATCTTGAAATCAAGTCGTATCAAGTATTATAGAGAGTTCGACAAAAACTCGTCTTGGTGCCTCGAACTGGAATCGAACCAGTGACACAGGGATTTTCAGTCCCTTGCTCTACCAACTGAGCTATCGAGGCAAATAAATAAAAAAATGGCGACCTGGAACGGGCTCGAACCGTCGACCTCTAGCGTGACAGGCTAGCGTTCTAACCAACTGAACTACCAGGCCGTAAATTAATAAATTTACTAATATTTAATTTAGTCAAAAGTCAAAAAAATATTTAGATAAACTAAATATAAGAAATGGTGGGCGCAATAGGGCTCGAACCTATGACCTCCTGCTTGTAAGGCAGATGCTCTCCCAGCTGAGCTATGCGCCCATTTCCGTTGACTTTCTTAGTATACTAAATTTCCAAAAAAATGTCAAGACATTTTTTCTAATTTCTTATAAAAAAATGGAGAAAATTATAATTTTATAATAAGCGAGCTTGAATAGTATTTATTTTTGCTGTTTTGAAAGAATCTCAGTTGCTTTACTTCTTTGTATTTGCTAATTTCCTGTGGCATTCAAAAAACAAGAAAATTAATACTATTCAAAGTTCAATATTATTACCATTTTCAGATCTAATTTTTAGACTTAAGCACTTCTATAGCCTTTTGTAATTGGTTATCATCTTCCTCTTTCAAATTCATACTTTCTTTTGCTTTATCAGATAAGTCAACTTCTACATCTGGTTCAATTCCAATTTTATTAATACTATTTCGTTTTGGTGTAAAATATTCATTTGTTGTAATCTTTAATCCACTACCATCTGTCAATTGGTGCAACTCTTGGATAACGCCTTTTCCATAAGTAGTCATTCCTACTAATGTTGCCTTTTCATTATCCTTTAGCGCTCCTGCTAAAATTTCAGAAGCACTTGCTGAATATTCATTTGTCAAGACAACAATAGGCATTTTTATAATTGGATTTTGCTTGGCTTTTGTAATGTCTTCATTGCCTTTTTTATCTTTTGTGATTAATAAAGTAGAACCTTTATCTGTAATTAAGTCTAATATATCTATTGCTTCATCTACAATTCCACCACCATTACTGCGAATATCAATAATTAATTTATTGATCCCCTTTTCTTTTAATTTCTGATATTTTGTCTCAAATTCATCTGCACATCCACCGTCAAAGTCAGAAATAGCAATATATCCAATATTATTATCAATTACTTTTGTTGTAATATGACTAATTAATACTTTCTTTCTAGTAATTTCAAATTCTTTTGTCTCACCATTTCGTAATATTTCCAATTTTACTTTCGTTCCAGATTCTCCTTTAATCTTGTTAGAAGCCTCTTCCATTTTATCACCAGTATAACCTTCTCCGTCTACTTTTATAATAAGGTCCCCTTGCAAAATTCCAGCTTTTTCTGCTGGAGAATCTTCTATTGGCTTAATTACTTCTATTGCATTTTTCTCTTTATTTAATGTCATGTAAATGCCAATACCTACATAGTTTCCATTCGTCTCCTGCATAATTTGCTTCATCTCTTCTTTTGTATAATATACTGTATATGGATCTCCTAGTGCTGCTACATATCCCTTAATTGCTCCATCAATTAAGTCTTCATCTTCTATTTCTCCCATATACTTCTTTTCAAGTTCACTTCTAAATCTAGCAAGTGTATATTCTAGTCCTTTTAATTCTGAATTCCCTTGATTCTTTCCTATAGACAATCCTTTTGTATTTAGATATTGATATGTTCCATAAGCAGTCACTAAAGAGGTAATGATTATTGTAATCATTACCAACATTACTATTTTATAAACTTTCTGTCCGTTATTTCTTTCCATTATTTTCTCTCTTTTCTTCTTTATTTAACTTTCATTTATCATTATATTATTCATTAAACTTAAATAGTATATATTTTTGAAATTTTGGAGGTACCAAATTGCCATACTTCTTTGCACTGCTAGCTGCCTTGGCCCTCTCAAATAAGAAACCTTATACTATTTAAGTTTATTTTTCAAAACTCATTAAACAAAGTTAATTAGACGGTTTTTTCACAAATTGTAAAGGATCAGTAGTTTTTCCATCTATTCTAACTTCAAAATGACAATGTGGTCCTGTTGAATTTCCAGTTGAGCCTACTTCCATAATTGGTTCTCCTTGCTTTACCTCTTTCCCTCTTTCTGTTAACACTTTTTGCCCATGCGCATAAACAGTAGTAATATTATCTCCATGTTGAACCATTACACAATTTCCATAAGAACCTAACCAACCTGCATAAACAACTACCCCGTCTAAAGCCGATACAATTAGAGAGCCTGTTGGTGCTGCAATATCAAGTCCTAAATGAAAATCTGTAACAATATTGGTACCTTGTATTGGATATACTCTTGAACCATAATTAGAAGTAATTGTTGTTCCAGCTGTTGCTACAGGCCATAACATGGTTCCTCCTGTATATTGGATTTGAAAATCTCCAATATTAGTAGCCATCTCTTCTAATTGTAGTTGAACTCTTATGTATTCCACTTTATATTCATTAAGTTGATTATTTAGCTCTTTTTCTTGTTCTGATAATTCTTCCACATAACCTTCATATAAAACTCTTGTATTTTTTACAACAATTTCATTTTGTTCTGCCTTTGCCTTTAAAATTTTTGCTTGCGTATTTTCATTTTCTAATTTTCTTTTGGCAATATCAATCGCATTTTTTTGTTGTTCTACTTTATCAATTAACTGGTTATCATATTCGGCCATTTCTTGCATGAGATAATAACGTGATACCATTTCAGAAAAGCTCTGAGAAGATAGTAAGGCGTCTAAATAAGTAAGTTCTCCTTCTTCATAAACAGTTACTAATCTTTCTCTTAATAACTGGTCTTTTTGATTATATTCCTCTGTTACTATTTCTAATAACTTCGTGTTTTCCACAATAGACGCTTCTAGCTGTGCCACTTGTTCAGCTAAATATTTATTTTCATTTTCATATTGCGAAATTCTATCACTTAGCTTTTGAATTTCTAGAAGAATAGTTGACATTTCTCCTTGCACATATTCTAATCTATGGCTCGCTTCTTCTAGTTTTTCATCTAACTCCTTCTTTTGCTGATTTAATTCATTTATTTCTTCTGTTGTTAAAGTATTAAAATTATAGTTGTTTTCCTCGTTTTGTATTCCATTTATGTCTGTTGCAAAAGAAACACTTGAATAGCTTACTATTAAAACACTAGCAAGGAGAATACAAATTATTTTTCTTCTTAACATCGTATTCCCCCTCCTTATATTTTTATTTTTTATATTCTAGAAAATGATATTATTAAGTCATATTACCAATGCATATAGTTTAATGGGTCCACTTCACTACCATAGTATGGACTAGTACGTACTTCTAAGTGCAAATGAGGTCCTGAACTAATCCCTGTATTACCACTATATGCAATTAATTGTCCTCTTTTTACTGTTTGTCCTACTTTAACTGAAGATGAATTTAAATGTTGATATAAAGTATATAAATTGTCTGCATGCTTTATCATAACATAAACTCCTCTTGCTCCATTATAGCTACTAACCATAACATATCCATCACCGCAAGCATATATTGGTGTTCCTGAATATACTCCAATATCAATTGCCCCATGGTTTGCAGTTGCTCCTGCTACTGGCACATCTCTATTTCCGAAATATGATGTTATGTAATTATAGTTTTTAGAATTCCTAGAAATTGGCCAACTTAATGTTCCATTAAAGTTTCCTACATATCCACCATTAGAACCTTGAGCTGCTTTTGCAATTTCTTCTTCCATTTTTTTAATTTCATCATTATATTTTTTAATTTGAGCTTGCAATTTCTTCTGTTCTGCTGTTAGGGTTTCTGCTTTTGCTTCTTTATTAGCCTTTACAACCTTTAATTGTTTTTGTTTTGTTTCAGCTGTTTTCTTAGAATCTTTTAATTCTGTATTTTGCTCTTCTAATTGTTTTTGTGCTTTTTCTACTTCCATTCTTTGCTTTTCTACTTTTTCCATTTGGCTATTATCTGCCTCTGTTAATTCTTGAATTCTCGTAGGCATAGAAATGTAATCCCAAATACTTTCAGCTGATAAAAGAACATCTAAAAAATTAACTTGTCCCTCTTCATAAATCGCTACTAGTCTATCTGTTAAAAGCTTCTCCATCTCTTCAAATTCTTTTTTTAGTTTTTCAATTTCTTGACTCTTTGTTTCAATTTGCGCTTCTAATTTTTTAATTTTTGTATTTAGCTCTGCTAACTCACTTTCATACTCACTAATCGTTTCTTCTAATTCTGCTATATCATTTAAAACAGTTTCCTTTTCTGCTTTAATAGCATTTTGTTGTTTCTTTACTTGATTTACTTTATTTTGTGCTGCATTAACATCACTTTGTGTATAAGCAATCACCGCATTAGTAATTCCTACTTGTATTAATGCTAAAATTAATATAATAGATACAATTTTCCTTTTCATATGCAACTTAAAATTCCTTTCTCTCTTCTCGTATTTTTTAATAAGAAATAATTATTTCTCACTTTTTCTTCACATACTTTGTATGCTTTGTGCTTTATACATCTAAGTATTTTTTCATGGAAATAGCACTTCCGAATAGCACCAATTCCAAGACCTAATACTAAGTAGACAATTAATAATGGTACAAACATCTCTTGTAATGTTAATAATGGCATATTCACCCTGATTGAAATTAATGATTCTTCTATTCTTCCTGCTACTGCTGTATAGCATGGGCATAGGATTGCTAAGGAAACTAATACTGAAATCAATCCAATAATCATACCTTCTACCATAAATGGCCATCTAATAAATCCATTTGTTGCCCCTACATATTTCATAATAGATATTTCTTTTCTTCTTGCATGCACAGTTAGCTTGATAGTATTTGTAATAATAAAGATAGATATTAAAATTAAAATTATTAAAATTACAATAGAAATAACTTTAATTCCATCAGCTACTTTTACCAAAGTTTCCATCGTATCTGATTTAGCTACTACATTTGCAATAATCTCTGATGAATTTTCAATTTGTGTTTGTACTTCCTCAGCTTTTTCTAAATCTGTTAATGTTACTACAAAAGAAGCTTTAAAAGGATTATCTCTCTCATAAGTAGATAATAAATTCTTTTTCCCTTTAAACATTCTTTTCATTTCTTCTAGGGCATCTTCTTTTGATTTGAAAGTTACTGTATTAACATATTGCATATTTCTAATTTTACTTGCTAATTCATTTTGCTCTGCCTCTGTTGCGGTATCATAAATAAATACAGACATACCCTGTTGTTGTTCTATTGTTTTTGTCAAATGATTTACATTTTCTTCTACTATAAAGAAGATTCCAAATACAAACATGGTTGCAAACATAATAATCAAAGATGCGATAGTAGACTTTTTGTTTTTAAATACATTTCGAAAACCTTCTCCAATTAAATAACCAAATATATTATACCTCACTGTCATACCCACCTTTTTTATCATCTCTTACAATGTTGCCTTCTTCAATTTGAATAACTCTTTTTTTCATCTTATTTACAATATCTTTTGCGTGTGTTGCTACTACTATAGTTGTTCCTCTTGCATTAATGTCACTTAACAATGTCATAATATCCCAGGCTGTTTCTGGATCCAAGTTTCCTGTAGGCTCATCTGCAATTAGCATGGAAGGATTATTTACTAGCGCTCTCGCTAGTGCCACTCTTTGTTGCTCTCCTCCTGATAATTCATTTGGATACATTTTAGCTTTGTTACTAAGTCCTACTAATGATAATACCATAGGTACTTGTCTACGAATATGTTTTGGTGTAGATCTTACGATATACATTGCATAAGCAACATTATCATAAACTGTCCTATCTGGCAAAAGTCTAAAGTCTTGAAATACTACTCCCATACTTCTTCTTAAAAAAGGAACTCTTTTAGGTTTTAGAAAAGTAGTATCTTTTCCATTAATAATAATGTTTCCTGATGTTGGTTCTTCTTCCTTTAAGATAAGTTTAATTAGGGTAGATTTTCCAGAACCTGAACTTCCTACTAAGAAAGCAAAATCACCTTTGTCAATTCTAAAGTTTGCATTATGTACTGCTTCTGTTCCTGTGTCATATGTTTTGCTAACATTTCTAAACTCAATCATTGTTAACTCCTTAATATCTATCTTGTAATAATCTTCATTTTTCTTTCATATCTATTTAATCATAACAATAAAATACATTCTTTGCAATAGTTTTTTATGGAAAAAACAGAATAATTTTTGCTTGTAAGTCGCAATTATTCTGTTTTTCACATCTTTTTATCTATTTTTGAAAATTCACACAAAATTTACATTTCTATGGAATAATTAAATTCACTGTTTTGCTTTGATAATCATACTCTAATTTGATACCTAGTACTTCTTTTAAAATCTCTATATTGGGTTTATCCATGTATATCCACAATTTTTTCTCCATTTACATACACATCTAATACTTTCGGCTTATCAATTTCAAATAAATCCTCTTCTGGTATAAAACTAAAATCCTTTCCATTGTCTCTTAAATACTAGTAATATAATAGTTTTTCTTTCAATATATACTCTTCTTCTACTAATTTCTGATTCTTCTTTTCAGTTTGATAATCATAAGAGCTAGTATATTCCCCTATTTTTAAGGATAAAGGAACATTAAATTGCTTTACTTTCTGCTCCATAAAACTTTTAATTGCTATTAATTGGCGAACTCCATTTTCTATTTTATCATAACTTTCTATTTGTAAATATCCCTGACAGCTTAATGTTTCTACTTTCCCAAATTGACTATATACTAATTTTTTTGTTTCTCTCTTTAATTCAACCCCTTGGAAAATAGGTTCATTACTATTTTCCATATAGTAAATAAAAGCTTTATCCTCATAATCTATAATATAATTATCAAAGATATTCTTTCCTACTGTAAACTCTATAATCGGTTCTTTCATTGTCTTCAAAATCATTTCACCATTTCCCTTGTAGCTAGACTTATCCTCTACAATTTCTATTTTCTGTTCATACATTTTCTCAATTTTTCTAATAAAACCTTGTTTGTCCATTGTCATTAAATTAGATATTGATTTATTGTATATTTGAATTACTAATGGTGCTGATGTAATAATAACAAGAAGAATACCTATCACAATTGCTACTTTTAACAACTTTTCAGCAAAATGAAAGACGGGGTCTATCCATTTAGATTTTGGTAGTTCCCCATGAGCATTGGTAAAGTCCTTCATAAATTCTTGCATTTTCTCATCTTCATCTTTCATTTGTTTCTTCCTATTCTCATCTTAGTTCTTTTTTATTTCTTCTATAATTGCCTCACTATCTATTTTAAAATATTTTAATAACTGCTCTGCTTTACCTGATTTTCCGAACTTGTCCTTCATTCCCATTCTAACTACTTTTGTTGGATATTCTTCAGATAGTACTTCACAAATGGTGCTTCCTAGACCTCCGATAATGCTATGATCTTCTATGGTAAGTATCTTCTTGGTTTCCTTTGCACATTTAATAATCATTTCTTTATCAATTGGCTTAATAGTATGAACATCTATTACACGAATGTTAATTCCTTCTTTTTCTAATTCTTCTTGTGCCTTTAAACTTTCTGCTACTGCTACACCTGTCGCAAAAACAGTAGCATCTGTTCCATTTCCCAATTGTACCATTTTGCCAATTTCAAAAGTTTGGTTTTCATCATAAATAACAGGGGTCGCCATTCTTGCTAATCTAACATAAACTGGTCCCTCTATTTTAGAAGCTTCTTCTATCGCCCATCTAGTTTGTGTATCATCTGAAGGAGAAATGACTGTCATATTAGGAAGTGTTCTCATCAAACTTAAATCTTCTAACATTTGATGTGTTGCTCCATCTTCGCCTACTGTTAAGCCTGCATGTGTTGCACATATTTTAACATTTAGTTTTGGATAACAAATACTATTACGAATTTGGTCATAGGCTCTTCCTGTTGCAAATACAGCAAATGTACTAACAAAAGGTATTTTTCCATAGGCAGCAAGTCCTGCTGCTGTTCCCATTAAATTTTGTTCTGCAATTCCTACATTAATGAATCTATCTGGAAATTTCTCTGCAAAAATATTCGTTTTGGTAGCACTCGACAAATCTGCATCTAATACTACTATATCATTATTTTTTTCTCCTAGTTTCGCTAAAGCTTCTCCATAACTTTGGCGAGTTGCTATTTTTTTCTCTTCTTTCATTTTTCTTCACTTCTTTCCTTTATTTTTATCCAATAATTTGTTGTAACTTTAATTCATTGATTGCCTCTTCATATTCTTCCTTATTAGGCGCTTTTCCATGCCACTGCGCTTTTCCTTCCATAAAAGAAACTCCTTTCCCTTTTATGGTATTAGCAATAATTGCTGTTGGTCTTCCCTTTTCTTGTCTAGCTGCTTGGAAAGCCTGAATAATTTCTTCTATATCATGTCCATCAATTTCTATTGTATAAAAACCAAAGCTTTCAAATTTCTCTTTAATATCTACTAACCCTGCAACCTCTTCTACTGTTCCATCAATTTGTAATCCATTATGATCTACAATGACACATAAATTGTCTAATTTATTTTTGCTAGCTATCATTGCTGCTTCCCAGATTTGCCCTTCTTCGATTTCTCCATCTCCAACCAAGCAATACACTCTACAACCAGCACTATCCATTTTAGATCCAATTGCCATTCCTACTGCTGCTGATAATCCTTGGCCCAAAGAACCAGTCGTCATATCTACTCCTGGTACTTTATTCATATCTGGATGTCCTTGTAAATTACTTTCTACTTTTCTAAATCCTTTTAGCTCCGTTTTCTCAAAGTAGCCTTTCTTTGCTAAAGTAGCATATAATGCTGGCGAGCAATGTCCTTTTGATAGTATAAATCTATCTCTTGCTGGTGAGTTAGGTTGTTTTGGGTCTATATTCATTTGGTTAAAGTATAAAACTGCTAAAATATCACTACAAGAAAGTGCACCTCCTGGATGTCCTGATTGCGCTTCATAGACTTGTTCAATAGCTCCCATTCTAATTTCATTTGCTATATTGGCTAATGCCTCTACTTTTGTTATTTTCATAAGCTTTCCCTCTTTTCACTTTATTTCTACTATCTTTATATCATAACTATTTACAAATTTCAATTAATTTATAAACAAATAAAACTATAACAAAAGTGCTGTCCGCGCAAGGCGAGTTTGCGAGCGCCTGTCGCTTTCTTCTATAATTTATATTATTTAAAATGAAGAAAGCGACCGTAAGGACAAACGTTGTTATAGTTCTATTTGTTTATATTATCTGCTTATAAGTCAAAGGAAAGGCGCATGGAATATTCCATGCGTCTTTTGGAGTTTTGGCTGTTACTCCCAACCTGTCGCCTCTTCAACGGAAAACCAGTTATGGCAGATTTTTCGCACTGTATATCCACCATATTCTTCTCCGCCTTCTTCTAACACAATTCCTGTGTCATCAAAGTCAATAATGCGTCCTTCCTTTTTTCCTCCGCCTTGCGAGCATACCCTTACCCGCTGTTTTCTATTTTTCCAGTCTTCCATTTGTTCTCTTCCTAAAGCTGTCATAAAACCTCACTCCTATTATTTTTTGATGCATTTGCATCGATATCTATATTATAACTCATTTTCCTTCTAAAAGCAAATTTCTATTTTGTTCCAAAAATTCTGTCTCCTGCATCACCTAAACCTGGAACAATATATTTATTTTCATTCAAATAGTCATCTATATGAGCACAATAGATTTGAACATCTGGATGTTCTTTTTCTACTCTTTCAATTCCTTCTGGTGCTCCAATAATAGATAAAAATTTCATTTTCTTAACGCCTTTGCTTTTTAAAAGTTCAATTGCATCTATTGCTGAACCTCCTGTTGCAAGCATTGGGTCTAAAATGATAACTTCTCTTTTTTCAATATCTTTTGGCACTTTAAAGAAATAATTAACTGGCTCAAAAGTTTCTTCATTACGGTACATTCCAATGTGCCCTATTTTTGCATTTGGAACAACGCTAATCACACCCTCTAGCATTCCTGTTCCTGCTCTTAATATTGGAACAAAGGCATAGTTATCTTCATTTAATTTTCCTGTTTTCATAGTTGTAATTGGTGTTTCAATTTCTGTTTCTTCTAATTGCGCATCTTTCATTGCTTCATAACATAAAAATGTAGCAATTTCACTAATCAATTCACGGAACTCTTTCGTTCCTGTTTTTTTATCTCTTAAAATAGCTAATTTATGCTTAATTAAAGGATGATTTAATTCTATTGTTTTCATACTTTCATCTTCTCCTTTGCTTTTGCTTCTTTCTTAACTTCTTTTTCTTTTTTCATTTTCTCTTTTTGTTCTTTTGTTTTATTTTCTGGAATGCAAAGGTTAATTAGAATACCTATTACCGCTGCTAAGCTCATTCCTGAAATAGTAATTGATAAATCACCACTAATGATAGAAATAGCTGCCCCTCCTAAACCTAATACAAGCATAGCTGCTCCTACTACTACATTTTTAGGGTTATCAAAATCTACTTGATTATGAATTAATACTTTTAATCCATTTACTGCAATAAATCCATAAAGAAGTAATGAAACTCCTCCTAGAACTGCACTTGGTATTGTTGAAACTAAGGCTGTGAATTTTCCTAAAAATCCTATTACGATAGCAAAAATGGCTGCTAACCCTATAACCCATACGGAAGCTACTTTTGTCATACCTACTACTGATGTATTTTCTCCATAAGTTGTATTAGCAGGTCCTCCTAATAGTCCAGCTACAAATGTTGCAATACCATCACCTAGTATAGTTCTATCTAATCCTGGATCTCTTAATAAATCTTTTCCAATAATATTACTTAATGATGTATGGTCTCCAATATGTTCACATAGTGTTACTAATGCAATTGGTACAATTGTAATTAATGCTTCAAAATTTGGTGTATAATTTACAAATGGGAAAACAAATTCTGGCACACTAAAGAATGGTGCTTCTAATACTGCTGTAAAATCTACCATTCCTAAACAAACAGCTAGAATGTATCCTGTAACAATTCCTACTAAAAATGGAATAATCTTTAAAAAGCCTTTTGCTTTTATCATAACAATTGCTGTTACTAAAAAAGATACTACTGCAACTAGTACAGTTTTCCATTCAAATTCTACTCCTGAAGTTAAACCTATTTGAGAAATAGCGCTAGGTGCTAAACCTAAACCAATAATCATAATCATTGGTCCAATAACGACTGGTGGTAATAACTTATCCAACCAATTTTTACCTATAAAGTGAATAATAGTAGCAACTATAATATAAATTAAACCTACTACCATAATTCCTGTCATAGCACCTGAAATTCCACCTTTTAAGTATGCAGCAGCTAATGGTGCAATAAAAGCAAATGAGCTTCCTAAATATACTGGTGATTTTCCTTTTGTACATAAAATGTAAAGTAGTGTTCCTATTCCTGATGCTACTAATGCTATTGGTATAGTAAGTACTGTTTCTCCTGCAGCTGCATTTACCAAAATTGGCACTAAAATAGTTGCACCAAACATTGCAAAAACATGTTGAATTGCTAAAACTATCCATTTTGCAATTGGTGGCTTTTCATTTACGTCAATCGTCATTTTGCTCTCATTCATAAAATTTTCCTCCTCTTATTTTAAAATCTTTTATTTGGTTTGCTAAAAATGAAAATAAGAAATCCAAAGCATAACTTAGCTCTAGGAATGAAGTGACATAGAGCTAAGAAAAAAACACTAATAAAAATATTAGTGTTTTACTTTAGAAACTATATCAATAATAGATGAAAGCGCAAACATAAATATAGCAATTTTGAAAATTGCTTTTAGGCTTGCCATTTTTAATTTGTTATTTTCATCTACAAATTTTGTCATTTTTTGCACCCCATAAAATATTACTATACTTCATAAAAAAATGCAAGTTTTTTTTTATTTTTCACGTCTTTTTTGTTATTCATATGCTGTTTATTCTATTGTATTACGCATAAGTTATCTGTAACTCATTTCATTTCGCACAGCTAACTTAACTTCATTTAAAATTGCAATAGTTTTTTCACCTTTTTTCTAACTAGCCTTTCTAAGCTCTCTAGCATGTGCTTTTGCTATTTCTGTGATTTCTCCTGAAGAAATTCTAGCAATTTCTTCAATAATTTCTTCTTCATTTAATTGTCTAACATTTGTATAAGTTTTATTCTCTTTTGTTTGTTTATGGATATAATAATTATAATCTCCTTTTGCAGCAATAGAAGGTAAATGCGTAATACAAATAACTTGATGTTGTGTAGCAATTTCTTTCATTTTCTCTCCTACCGCTTGTCCAGCTTTTCCACTAATTCCTGTGTCAATCTCGTCAAATACCAATGTTCCTACTTCATCAACATCCGCTAGAACATTTTTTATTGCAAGCATAATTCTTGACATTTCTCCTCCTGATGCTATTTTTGTTAAAGGTTTTACTTCCTCTCCTATATTGGTACAAATCATAAATTCCACTCTATCAATTCCGTTTTCATTAAATTCAACTTCCTCTAATAGTTGCACTTCGAATTTAGCATTTATCATTTCTAACTCTTTTAATTGATTATTAATTTTTTGTGCTAAAACTTTAGCATGTCGTTTTCTTAATTCACTCATTTTTATCGCAATTTCTTTCATTTGATTGTTTAATTGCTCTAACTGTTTCCTTATCTTAATATGATATTCTTCTAAGTTTTCAATTTTGCAAATTTCTTCATTTACTTTTTCTGCATAAGCTAATATTTCTTCTACTGTATTTCCATATTTTCTTTTCAAAGAATAAATTAAATCTAATCGACTTTCGATTTTACTCCTTTCTTCTTCATCAAAGTCAACACTTTCCTTCATATCACTTAGATCTCTTGCTAGTTCTTGAATATCATAATAACTACTTTTTAAGAGATTTAGCTTTTCATTATATTCGTCCCCACAATCTTGAATTCTTTCTAAATTTCGAATAGCATTACTAATTGCTCCTATTGCACTATCACTTAATTCATTATCTATCTGTGCTAAATTCTCTTTTAACTTTTCTGCATTTTGCATTACTTTATGTCTTTCTTCTAGTTCTTTCTCTTCTGTAGGCTTTAATTTTGCATTTTCTATTTCGTCTGCCTGATAACGAAGTAAGTCTAGTCTCCTTTCTTTTTCTTGATCCTCACCATAAGTATTTTTTAGTTCTTGTTTTAAGCTTTTATATTCCTTTAATTTTGCTTGGTACTTATTTATCTCTTGTTCTATTTCTTTCCCAATAAAACGGTTTAAATATTCAATATGTCTAGCTGAATCTAAAATTAATTGACTATCATGTTGACCATGAATATCAATAATTTCACACATTAGTTCTTTCAATTCATTTACTGTTGCTAATCGTCCATTTATTTTACAAGAACTCCTACCATTACTATGTATTTCTCTTGAAACAATAATGTTGTCTTCTATTGCTTGTGCATTTTTAGGGCAATAAAAGCTAGCTTCAATAAAAGAATAATTTTCTCCATTACGTATTATCTCTTTGGAAAATCTTCCTCCTGCTAGAATAACAAGGGAACCTATAATCAATGTTTTCCCTGCTCCTGTTTCACCTGTTAATACATTAAATCCCTCATTAAAATCAATAAATAAATCATCTATAATCCCTACGTTTTTTATATGTAATGTAGTAATCATAAAAACCTCCTAGTGTACGAATCGTTGTTCGTATATTATTATATACCAAATTTATGTTTTGTCAATACTTGTTTCATATTTTTTCTACTTACTTTGACTTTTTCACTTTTTTGTTGTATAATAATTATTACATCGCTAAGCGCGATAATTTTTTTGGAGGTTACTTCGATGGATGACAAACGCAAGCCCTCTGTGCTTTTCGGCACACCGACGGAAGCTCTGACTGCCCAAATGGAACGTGAAGCGTCTACACCTGTTTTTGATCCTTCTGTCAGGATCCCTTCTCGTACCACTGCGTACCAAACATATGCTACGCAGATTCGCAAGCAGCGGAAAGTTTATCAGAAAAGAGCTCACCAGCGAACCCCTCGTCTGATTGAGAAGTAAGCCAACACAAAAAACTCGGAAAGACACTGTCTTTCCGAGTTTCACTATTTTGGTGAGCCTTCTTCATTAATAAACGAACTTTCAATTTGTTCAATTGTTGGTAATTTGATATTCTTTTCTCCTTTTTGAATATTAAATATAAAAGTTAAGCTATTATCATACAAATATACCTTATTAATAAACACTGTTACCAAAAGTTTCCTATATCTTACATCATTAATATCTCCACTTCTCATTTCATATAGGAAAAACTCTATTTCTTCTAGTGTAATATTCATTTGTTGTGCTTTTTCAATTTTTAGACTTGTTTCTAATTGTTCAATACTTGTTTGTAATTCTCTTATTTGCTCAAATATTTCCTTTTTAACACTTTCTATATCACATAGTGATAAACTGTCCAATAAATTCTGCTTTCGTTTTGTATTATCCTCTATTGTCTTTTCTATTCTTTCTATTTCGTGATTATCACTTTCTTTTTTTATATATGTCATGAATTCATTTGCAATTTGCTTTATCCTTTCATCTGTTAATAGATTTCTAGCTTCATTCACAATAATATCTTCAATATATTCTTTTGATACATTTTTCTTGTCACAAATTTTCTTTTTAGTTCCATTGCACACATAATAGTTATAGACTTTCTTAGTATGTGAAGTACCACTTATACCAATCATCATTTCTTTACATTTTCCACAAAATAGTTTTGTAGTTAAGATATACTCATTTTTTGCCTTTGATCTTGCTGGTGCTCGTTTATTCTTACTTAACATTTCTTGAACATTATAAAATGTTTCTTCATCAATAATTGATGGTATAGCATTAGGAGTATCCTTTCCATTATATGAGTACACCCCTATATACTTCTTATTAGTTAGTATACGATATACAGCATTACCATTAAAATTATTTCCCTTTGACGTTTTAATTTGTCTTGTATTCAAATAATCGCTAATTTCTGCCATTGTGCTTCCAGTTATATACATATCAAATATCTTTTTTATAATTGGCTCCATATTCTCATCAATTTGATACCTTTTGTTTTCGTCAACTTTTAGTCCAAGTGGTATGGGACTACCATTATATAAACACTTTTCAGCATTTATGTTCATTCCCCTTTTTACTTTTTGTGAAAGTTCAGCCGAGTAATACTCTGCCATTCCTTCTAGTACACTTTCCATAAGAATTCCAGAAGCATCTTCTGAAATATTTTCTCTTGCTGAGAATACTCTGACATTGTTCTTTTTTAACTTATTTTTATAGATAGCGCTGTCATACCTATTTCGTGAAAAACGGTCTAATTGATAGACTAGTACTCCATTAAAATATTTTTTATTACTATCTTCTATCATCTTTTGAAATTCTGGTCTACTATCTGTTGTTCCAGTTAATGCTCTGTCGATATATTCTCCTACTATTGTATAGTTATTTCTTTTTGCATATTCCTTGCATATTGCAATTTGTCCTTCGATTGATTGCTCTGTTTGGCTGTGTGAACTATATCTAGCATATATTACAACATTCATGATTTATCCCCTTTTATAAAATAGTTTGAAATTTTAAAGATATTTTAGGTATGAAGATTGCATTTTTTCAAAGGGCACCAACTGGCTTTATGCCAGTGGTGCTTTGAAAACGTTTTCATCTAAATTTCAGTGATAACTTTTACTGCCTTACCTAAAATGATTATTTCATCTTTTTTATATACTAATTTATCATATTGTTTATTCAATGCTGTTAAAATTATCTTGTCATTATTGAATAATGCATATCTAAATATGATATTCTCTTCCTTTTTAATTTTAACTGCTAGTATATCTCCGTCATTATAGTTTTCTTGTAATTTCAGATTTACTCTTGCTTTTTCTGGTATCATTGGGAACATTGCATGATCAGTTACTGGAATACTAGGAGGATCTTTTAGTATAAATTTAAAGTCACCTTCAGTAATATTAAATTCATCTGCTAACACTTCTATCTCTTGATTTTTACTATCTATAATTCCTAGAATGCAATCAGATAATGGCTCTACTTCTAATAGATCTCTTAGCCTCTCAATTTGTTCTTTTGGTAATGTCTGTTGCATTATGCGTAAACCAGCAAGTGCAGATTGAGTTTTTAATGTAACAAAAACATCTATAATTTCCTGTGGTGCTTTTTCTAAATATCCTTCAATTACTAATTTTCTTTCATCTGCATTACAAGCTCTTGCTAAATCTCTGGAAACCTTTTCAGAAGGTGCTGGCAATTTTCCACTTTGCAATTTACTTAATCGTGTAACATCTATTCCATTTCCCATTTCATTACATTTCTCTACAATCTCCTTTGCTGTGCATTGACTTTCAGCTATCATAGTAGCCAATAATTTACTATATCTTGACATTTTTCTATCACTCCTTAACGATTAAAGTATAACATTGTTGTCTTACTTTTGTCAAGTTGTTTGAAATACTATTGACAATTTTAAAGATTGTTATTATAATTACAATATGCTTGATTTTATATATTCAACTTTGCTTGTTTTCAGTTTATTTCTTCCTTTGCTTAGTGATCCTTGCTTCCTTTGTTAGAATTGCGTCAAGGTCACAACGTGCCGAATGGAATGAGGGCAACCTTTACGCAATGCTTACAAAGGAATAAACTAAAAAAAGCAAAAAGGAAAATAAACGGACTATATAGGGTTATTAGTAACACCCTATAAGCGTCCGTAATTACGGAAAAGGAGAACGAATGATAGATACTATAAAAATAGTTTCAATGATAAACAGAAGAATATATGATATTATTCAGTCGCAAAGTATCATAAAGACCTCTTATCATAGTGCAACTGGTGAGATATTCTATAAAATTGTAAATGACAGTTTGGAGGGTTCTTTTAATTCTAACCTATCAGTAAGAATTGGAGAAGGTTCAAAATACAAATTTGTCAATATGTATTATATAGAAATTGAAGGTTCTTATCACAAACTAGTTAGAGGCTACAACAGTCACAATCGGCTTTAAAAACTTAATTGATATTTCCCAAAAATTAATCAAAATGGTAGAAAATGCTTATCATATAAGTTTGCCTACTCTTAAACATTGGTTTTTACAAAGAATTGATATCGCTATATGTTTTGACTTGCAAAATCAATACAATGTAGAAACTTATATTGACAATCTAAGTTCTTGTAGCTTTCCAAAAAGAAAATTGAAACATTATGAAGGCGAAAGTATTTATCTTACTGGTTCTACTACAACACTAAAAATCTACAACAAATTAAGAGAATTCAAAAAACATGATTATAAGAAGTTTAAAGATTCTAACTTTGATATTTTTAAATATTTAGAACAAATTAAAGGTTTTATTCGCTTTGAATGTGAGATCAAAAAGAAAAAATTAAAATACCTATTTCATAAAGATTTTATCAGAATTAGAAATCTTAGTTATAAAGATTTAAAGAATATTTGGCAAGATGAGTTCAGCACCCTATTAAAAATGCTAGATAATGACTTAAAAAAGGTATCAGAAAATGAAGCTGTAAAATCAAGATTAAAATCTATATATCCCAAGGTAAGAGCACAAAACCTATATAACTTTTTTATTTTAATTAAAGCACAAGGCTTACAAGAAGTAAGAAAAAATACTTGTAAAAGTATGTATTATAAAAATGTATCCGATTTAAAAAATGCTAATGTTGACTTTTCACAAAAAATGAATATTAATATGGAAGATATTCAAGTTCAATTCAATCCATTTGAAGCAAAGGAAGTTCCATAAATGGACTTGACAAATGAGCAATTAAAGTTGTTTTGTTGTAACATTTTAGTATCGGATATAAAAGAATACATTAATAGTCATAGAGACAAGTATCAAGAATTCTTAAAAAATAGGGAAAAACAAAAGTGATTTATCATTTTTGGTTTTCTCTATTCTAGTTTTATAGTAAGTCCTTTATATCTATCTTTAAACAATCAGCAATATCAAATAAAACTTCTAATGACATCTTCTTCACATAGTTAGGAGCCTCAATTTGAGTAATATATCCATAGCTAACACCTACGCCATTTGCTAATTCTTCTTGTGTCATATGTCTTTCTTTACGATATTTTGCTATTTTAATACCTATACTTTTATATTTCTCTCCATGTTTTAAATCCATTTCTCATCACCAAATAAATTGTAAACGAATTTTTTAAATTTATACTTTAACAAATAGTTAGAGTATGATATACTATTTTCATATACAAACGAAAAGGAGAAATTATCATGGAAAAAAATATTGTTTTAGAAATATTAAAATCAACAGAAAATCTTTTATATTACAATGATTTAACATCAGCTAAGGAATATATACGATTAGAAATAGAAAATTTGGAAGGAATAACGCCAAAAAAATGTAGAAATACTATTTATCCCTTTTTCTTTTGTGATAGATGCTCAAATAAAAACTGCCCAGATAATGAAAATAAAGCAATAAAGTTTTAAAACTCTATTGCTCTATTTTTATTTTAACAGCAAAACCACCTTTGAAATAGACAAGGTTCGTATAATGTGCATTTGGTGACCCCTACGGGAATCGAACCCATGATTCAGCCTTGAGAGGGCTGCGTCTTAACCGCTTGACCAAGGGGCCACATATTCAAAACTACTTTAATACTATACCATATTTTTAGTAGTTTCGTCAATGTTTTCACTCAATAATTTTATTTAATATTTCACTTAGTCTCTCATCTTGCTTAGTTAAGTATAAATATCCTATTAATGCTTCAAATGCTGTCGAATACATATATTCTTGAACAGAAGCATTTTTGGCAATATGATGTGTTTGTGTATTTCTTCCTCTTCTTACAATATCCTTTTCTTCTTCTGTTAGTATTTCTTCTAACTTTTGTAAAATGTCTGCTTGAGCTTTTGCTTTTACATATTTAATAGCTTTTATATGTAATTCATGTGGCTTTAA
>JAAWKD010000004.1 GCA_022797215.1 Clostridia bacterium | reverse complement strand
TTTTTTAAAAAATATATCGTTTTCGCTTGTTTGCCATACAAAAAAATAATATAATAAATTTATAAAAAAAGGGCTTGACAAAAATTAGATAGTCAAGTTGTTGTTTAAAATAATTGAAAAAAATGAACATTCCTGATATAATTTGTCCATAAGAGTAAATTTTATATAAGGAATGATGTAAATGGAAAATAAAAATAAATTAGAAACAATTTCAAACCTTTTTGAAGGAAATGAAATAAGAAGTATTTGGGATGCTGATAAAGAAGAATATTATTTTAGTGTAGTTGATGTTATTGCAGCATTAACTAATAGTAATATTCCAAAGAGATATTGGTCAGATTTAAAAAGGAAATTAACAGAAGAAGGAAGTCAGTTGTACGAAAATATCGTACAACTGAAAATTAAATCTCAAAAAGATGGAAAAAGTTATTTAACAGATACATTAGATACAAAGGGAATATTAAGATTAATCGAGTCAATACCAAGTCCAAAAGCAGAACCCTTTAAACTATGGCTTGCTCAAATGGGAAATGACAGGATAGACGAAGTATTTGATCCAGAGATAGCAATAAATAGAGCAATCGATTATTATAGAAATCGAGGATATGATGATAAATGGATTGAAGCTAGATTAAAAGGGATTTTAGATAGAAAAAAATTAACAGATGTATGGAAAGAAAATGGAATAACAAGAAATTATGAATATGCAGTACTAACAAATGAAATATATCAAGAATGGTCTGGGATGAAAGCAAGTGAATATAAGGAGTATAAAAATATTAGAAAAGAATCTTTAAGAGATAATATGACAGATGTTGAAGTAGCTTTAGCTAATTTAGGCGAAATTGCAACAAGAGAACTTGCAAAAAGGCATAAACCTTATGGTCTAAAAGAAAATAAAGAAATTGCGAAAAAAGGTGGACATGTAGCAAAAGTTGCAAGAGAAGATATGGAAAAAGAACTAGGACAATCTGTTGTTAGTAAAGAAAATACCCTAAATTACAAGTATTTAGATGATAACAAAACTTTAAAAGCTAAATCTAAAAAAGAATTAAAAGAAAAAAATTAAAATATTTTTCAAAAAATGCAACATCTCCCCAAAATTTTGGACTTATATTAGTGTAAGTCCAATTTTTTTGCTCAAAATACCTCATTTTGAAAATAGAAAGTGTTCTTAATAGATAAAAAAATAAAAAAATTTTCAAAATTTGCAACATTTTCAAAAAAATTAGGGTTCTTATATATGGAGGTGATTTTTCTATGAAGAGATATGCAAGCATAAAACATTAAAGATTTAGTAAGTAATTTTAGACGAAAGGAAATGAACAGTATCCTTTTGGCATAATATTTATAGAGAAATATTATGAGGGAGTTAAAGGGTATATGCAAATTACTTCTACTAAAATCTCTAATGTTAACTATGTGCAAATCTACTTAACGGAAGAAGAATTAAAAAAGCAAGAGACAAAAGAGGTAATTGAAAAATACAAAAGAGAAAAATGCAATGTAGCAATTTTTCAAATTGGAAAAGAGAATTATCCCGAAATTCTTAAAAAAATAATTGTGAAACAAGTGGAATTATATCGTAATGTGTGTTAACATAGACACAGAGCAATATCAGGCAGAAGGAGAAAAAATGACAATTGTACGGATATTGTAGATTGTCTAGAGATGAAGATAAAGAAAATTATGCAAGTATAGAAGAGCAAAAAAGAATTATAAAAGATTATGCTTTATCACGTAATTGGATTATCGAAGATAAAGACTTCTACATAGATGACAATGTTTCGGGATATACCTTTAATAGACCTGAATTTACGAAAATGCTAGAAAGAGTCAAAGGAGGAAAAGCAGATGTAGTTATCGCAAAGGATTTATCAAGAATTGGAAGAAATAATGGAAAAGTTTTAGTTTTAATAGATGAATTCAAAAATATGCAAAAGAATTTAATCTTGGTTTCTGAAATGGGAGGAACTTATGATGTTCTAAATGACAGAGATGATACGATTGGTATTACAACTTGGTTTAATGAAAGATATGTAAAAGATTGCTCAAGAAAAACAAGAGATCATATGTATTCTAAACAAAAAACGGGAAGATTAGTAATGGGAAACTATTATGGTTATGTAAAAGACAAAGAAGATGTAACAAAGCTGTATGTTGATGAAGAAATAAGACCTGCTATAGAGTTAATATATAAATTGTATATTGAGGGTCTAGGAAGAAAGAAAATTTGTGATATTTTAAATACTAAGTATCACTATCCAACACCATCAGTTTATTATAGGCAAAAACATTTAGAAAGAGGAAGAATATATAAACATCCCGTTCAAGAATTGTGGTCCACTTATATGATAAGTAATATTTTAAATAATGATGTATATACAGGACGTTTGCGAACTCATAAAAAGAAAACAGTTTCTATAAGAGGAAGGGCTATTAAACTACCAGAAGAAGAACACTTTGTATTTGAGAATCATCATGAAGCAATTATTTCAAAGGAAACTTTTGAACTAGCACAAAATATACGAAAAAGAAAAGTACTATCAAAAACAACAGCAGGAACTAGAAAACGAATTTATACCTTTTCAGGCTTAGTAAGATGTGGTGATTGTGGTTTTGGAGTAAGTGGAATAACAATAACAAGGAAGCAGGCTCAAAAAGGTTATGAATGTTCGCAGTATAGAACTTATGGAAAGGCAAGATGCAAGTGTCATGAGATAAAAGAAAGTGATATGCTAATTCATTTGAAAGAGTTTCTAAAATTTACAAAAAAGCAATATCAAAATGAAATCAGCAAAATAGAAATTGAAAATAAAATGCAAAATAAACGAGCTAATCACGAAAAAATTGAGTTTGAACTTGAAACTTTAAAAGCAGAGTATAAAGTTTTGATAAATCAAAAAATAAGAGACTTAACATCAAGCACAAACGAATACCAAAAACAAATGATAGAAAATACATATCAAGAATTAGAAAGCGAGAAAACAACTAAAATAGAAAGACTGCAACAACTTCTTGGAAAAGAAGAACAAGAGATTTCGCAAGAAAAAATAAAAAAATTAAAAACTGCAATGGAGTATTTTGATGAAATTATTGCAGAAGAAATGCCAAGTAGATATGTATTAGAAAATGTAATTGATAGAATATGGATTTATAGTGATAAAACTATAAAATTCGATTTAAAAGTAAATATAGAGAAATCGTAAAAAAGTATCCCCACATTGTGAGAGCTTACCCCAGTGTGCACCACGGAGATAATCGCTTTTGCAAAAGCAAATCCATATTTTGAGAGGTTAGATACTTGTTTAATAGGACTAAGCGTAGATAGTAATCCATCTCATGAAGCACAGCAAAAGTTACCAACAAGCAAAAGAAATAAAGTTTTAGATTCATTTTATAGAAAATGGAAAATAAAAAACAGCGATCATCTGTAAAAAAATATAATCAAAATCTTAGAAACTGGATATAAAATATAGGAAAAATGAGCCTATAATTGTATCCAGTTTTAAGTTTTTTGAGAGAGTTAAAACCGGATATTTTAAGAGTATTCAAATTATAGATATACAAGTAAAAGCTAAAATTGGGCTGTAGGGTGTTTAAAGGGACGAAACGGGTAAAAAGGAGATAGTTAAAAATAAGGCGTATCTTGTATGATGGAAAAATGTGGAAAATAAAGTCAATAGGAATGGTTAGATTAAATTGAAATAAATAATACAAAGAGGTAGAAAAGTAAAAATTAATATGATATACTTATAATAATTTAAAGCAAGCAAAACAAAAATGGATTAAATGAAAAGAGGTGCTTATGGAAAATTTAAATATAGATAATAGAAAGCAAATAGTCAAAGATGGAAATATTAGATGGACTAATCATGTTATAGTTAGATTATTTCAAAGAAATATAACGCAAGAAGATATTGAAAATGCTCTTTGGAATGGAGAAATAATATAAAATGGAAAGATGATTTAAAAACAAGAAAGGAGATTGCATAATATGAATTGTTTTATGTGTAAAGGAGATTTAGAAAATAAGAATACAACATTTATGGTTGAATTAGATAATTGTATTATTATTAAAAATGTGCCATCTCAAGTATGCAAGCAATGTGGAGAAGTATCATATAGTAATGAAGTTGCTAAACAATTAGAAAGATTAGTAAATTCAGTAAGAAATGCAATTACAGAAATTACAGTTATTAATTATACTGAAAAGGTTGCATAGGTAGAAAAAAACATATGTATATGAAATATTGAAAGAAGAATTGACTAATAAAATAAAGTAATTCAAATATTATAATGGGTAAAAAATGGCTTTTTTACTTGGTATGATGATAGAGAATATGTAGACATAGAAGAAACAAATGAGAGACTAGAAAATTATAAAGATCATGCCAAGTTTTTATTAGGATAATAGAATATAAAATGTGATGAGCAGGGCAATTTATAAGGTTGAAAATTTACATAAAGTATGATAAAATGAATAGAGATTTTTTGTGAAACCAAAAAGTGAAAAAACTTGGAGGTTTCAATACCTCCAAAAGAATTTAAGGAGGCAAAAAAAGTGAAAACAACAGAGGAACTAATTGCAAGGATTTCTCCAAGATATAAAGCATTGAGAAATCAAAATACAGACTTCCTGTGGGAAGATTTTTTACAAGCAATTGAAAAAGCTACAAGCAATATTCCAGATGCAATGTATGCAGCAACAAGTGGTATTAGCATTAGCTACTTCACAAGAGATGGTGATGAGAACATTTACAGAAGCAAAGTTGCCGAGTGTCATCATTTCCAGGACAAAACAGTAGAATATGAAGAAGATGATGTTTGTCTTGGAAAAAAGAAAATGCTTACAATAGCATTCAAGGATTTCAAAGAAAGAGCCAAGGCAGACAAACATATCACAACAGAATGGTTTGAACTGGAAGAACTGGAGCTTGATGATGTAGAAGTTAGTATTTCATTAGACTTTTGGTTTCCAAAAGAGTTGTAATCACGAATTTTGGGCGGGGGTGTACTTCAAGTTGAAGTGCATCCTCTGTTTTTTTACAATTTAATACAAAAATTTACTTAAAAAGAAAAAATATAGATATTTTTTATGATATAATAATTGCGAATAAAAATTCAATATTAGGAGATTTATTATGTACGATTATGTTTTGCAATATGGTTTTGACAAAAATACACAAAAAACAATTCAAGAAATAAAAGAATGCTTAAAGGAAAATAAGATAGAGGACAGAGAAAGAAATTGGTTGCCCCATATAACAATAGATTTATATAATTGCAAAAATCAAAATGAATTTATAGAGCAACTAGATAAGACAGTAGGTCAAATAAAAAGTTTTGAAATTGAGTGTAAGAATTTAAACAACTTTAATGAAGAAACCTTATATATAGAGCCATATAATAAGAAAATTTTATTGAGATTAAAAGAATTATTTGCTAAAGAACTTGCAAAATATAGATTAGAATCAAGAAAAAAAAGAGAATATAGACCACATATCACATTATGCACAAACAATGATTTAACAAGAGCAAAAGAAATAGCAAAGCAAAAGTTTGAGCCATTTGTAGCAAAAATGAAATATTTATGGGTTTATAATTGTGATATGGAACTTATTAAAGAATATAAACTAAAATTGTAAAAGAAAGGGAAAAGCAAGATGAAAAGACTGTTAAGAATTAGCTTTAATCAAGCAATATTTTCATTTATACCAGTAATTTCATGGATGTTACTTGGATTAGTATTAGATAAAAATTTAGCGAATGTTTTTACTCTTACATATCCTATTCAGTTTATATGGCAAATGGGGAGAGCTATATTTGGAACAGGAGCAAATATAAGCAAAGAAAAAGACAAAGATGGAAATGCAGTTTTATCTGGAATGACACTTCGGAATAGTTATTGGTGCTATTATATTTGGACTAATTGCAATTAATATAAAAAGTTATATTGAATTTATGAATATGGATTATAACATTTATAAAGAATTTGCGATATATTCTGTTATTCAGTTATACATACAATTAGTGTTTGCTTTTGTCATGGAAAAATTGTATTTTGAAGGAAAAGAAAAGATTGCCAATAAATACATGCTTACACTTAATATAATCAATTTTGTTACTCTAATTGGACTAGCATTATTTATAAAAAACAAGACAGTTATTGTAGTAGGGGCATTGTCAGCCATTTTCCTTTATACTCTATATGTAACAGTAAAACAATATAGAAAGTTCAAATTGGAAGTACACTTGTTAAGAAATATAAAATATGAATCAGTTTCCATAGCAAGAGATGTATTCTTTTTTCTAACATATTTATTCGGATTTAGTAATGTATTAGAATTTGGAGAAGAATATACTACAGCATTAAATTTCGCAGCATTAGTAACAGACACACAGTGGGATTCTTTAGGTGCAGTAGATACAGTAGCAAAAATAGATATAAGTAAAGGAAAGTTCAATTATAAAGAACATAAAAAGAATGCCTATAAATTGTTAGGAGTTCTGATATTTACTAGCTTTTTGATGTTAGTATTTTCATATAGATTTTATGAATTGAATTTAGTTATTACTTTATTATATTTAAGTGTTGAAATAGTCAATTTCTTAGTAGAACCACTATATCAAATGAAAGTATGTTATTTACAATTAACAGACAAATTTGAAACAAAAGTAACAACAAATAAAATAGCTGCATCTGGAGTAAGAACTTTAGCATCATTTTTAAAAACACCATTTTGCACAGCAATAGGACAAACACTTTCAATGATAGAACAATTTATAGCCGTTAATATATTATTTTATAAAGACTTTAAGATAGAAAGTGATGGAAAAGTAGTAAGGAAGGGAGAAAAATATGAATCAAAAGTGTAATATAGGAATTGATATTGATAATGTTATATCTAACTTTGATGAAGTTTTATTAAAAGAATTTCTAAAACATGATACAGAATTAAGAAATACAGGAAGTATAAATGAAAAAGCATATATCACAAAAGGAATGTTTGACTGGAGTCAAGAAGAACTAGATAACTTTTATTATGCAAATATAGAAAGAATTGCGAAAAGTCTAAATGCGATTGACAAAGCAGCAGAATATATAAGAAAGCTAAAAGAAGAAGGCTATGGAATTTATATTATTAGTGGTAGAGATAATGGAGAATATTCAGATGCCTATCAGATGACTGTAAATTGGCTAGAGAACGAAAAAATAGAATACGATAAGTTAATACTAACTAACAGTAAAAATTCGCTAGAAAAGGCAAAAATATGCCTAGAAAACGATATAAGTATTATGATAGATGATTCGGTAAGAATTTTGACAGAAGCCTATAATCGAGGGATTATATCATTACTTATGGATACACCATACAACAAAATAGAAAGTAGTCTAAAGAGAGTACATAATTGGAAAGAAATTTATGAATTTATAAAGGATTTTCACCCAAAAAAGCTAAATGTAATCTTAGATACAGATACCTATAATGAATGTGATGACCAATTTGCACTTGCCTATATGTTAAAAAGCCAAGATATATTTAATGTTGAGGCGATAACAGTAGCACCATATATCAATAAACATTGTACGATACCAGAAGGACAAGAAAATAGTTATAATGAAATATTGAAAATATGTAAATGGTTAGATTTTGATACAACAAATAAAGTATTCAAAGGCTCAATGGACTTTATGATAAATGGATATGAACAAGAAAATGATGCAGTAAATAAAATTATTGAAATAGCCCTAAAGAATGAAAAGACTTATATTATGGCAATAGGAGCTATCACAAATGTAGCTTTAGCAATTAAAAAAGAGCCAAAAATAATAGACAAAATTGAAGTAGTATGGCTAGGCCGGACATAGTTTTTTACAAGGAAACAATACAGAAACCAATTTTAAAGATATGCTTGCTATTAAAACTGTCTTTGATTTAAAAGTAAAACTAACAGTAATTCCTGCAAAAAGTGTATCATCTAATTTAAGAACATCCATTTATGAATTAGAGCATTTCCTAAAAGGGAAAAGTGAGCTATGCGACTACTTATGTCAAAGATTTTATAATGATGGTTATCATGGAATACGAGAAAGAAGGGTTATTTGGGATATTAGTGTCATTGCTTATCTAATCGAGAAAAGATGGTTTGAAGTACAAGAGATAAGCTGTCCTAACATAAAAGAAGATAGCTCCTATGAAATGACAGAGAATAGACACAAAATAACAATGGTAAATTACTTAAATGTAGATAAAATCTATACAGATTTATTTAAAAAGTTGGGGGAATAAGTTTTGAAATTAACAAGTGAAGAAGCAAGAGAAATATTAGAGAAAGCAAGATTAGAAGTAAAAGAAGATAAATGGATAGAACATTGCATTTGCGTAGGAAATACAGCAGGAAAAATAGCAAAGGCTTTGAACGAAAAAGGATACAATGTAGATATAGACAAAGCAATGACACTTGGATATGCGCATGATATAGGAAAGTACAATGATAAATTCCATAAACACGAAATAAGTGGATATAACTATATGAAAGAGTTAGGATATGATGAAGAATATTGTAATATATGTTTAACACATTCCTACTTAAACAATGACATTACTTGTACAGCAGGTGGAGTATCAGATTCGAAAGAAATCCCATTTTTAACCGATTTTATAAAAAATCATCATTACACAATAGAAGAAAAACTAATCAATTTATGTGATTTAATGTGTCCTCCTGGCGGTAAAGTATTTACAATAGATAAAAGATTAATTGACATTATCATTAGAAAAGGAGCTCATCCTAATACACAATATCATGTAATAGAAACATACAAGTTAAAGGAATTTTTTGATAATTTACTAGGATATAATCTTTATGACTTATTTCCAGAGATAAAGGAAAATTTGTAAATAGATAAGAGGAAAAATATGAAAATTTTGAAAACAATCCTATCAAGTCTAAAACATACAAAATTGCTTATAGTAATATTTTTTATATTAAGTATTATATTAAACTATTTAATAACTTACATTCCAGTAGTGATACAATATTTTATAGATGTACTACTAAAGCAAGATGTTGATAATTATGCAATACAATACTTTATTAACCTATTTGATAACAAATTCTCCTTTATACTAACTATATGTATATTGCTATTGCTAATAGAAGGAACTATTGTTTTATCAACCTATATAAGAACAATTGTAAAAAATAAAATAATACAAGAATTTCAATTTGACTTAAAACTAAAATTATTTGAACATATACAAAACTTGACTTATCAAGATTTTTACCAAAATTCTCTTGCAGATTTAGTACAAAATATGGCAGATGATGTGAACCATATAGTGAGTTTTATAGAAAAGCAATTTACCTATATATTAGACATTATACTAATCATTATTTTTGCAATAACACAACTTGTAAATTTAGATTTAAGACTGTCAACAGTTATGATTGTAGCAATTTCAATTATCATTCTATTATCTATATGGTATTTCAAAAAGTCCAGACCAATTATAGAAAGTAGAATTAAAGTGCAAAGAGAATTATACTCAAATTTGAATGACAATTATTCTAATTTGAAATTTATAAAAATTAATAATTTGCAAGAAAAAGAGAAGAAAAGGTTTAGACAAATCAATACTAAAAATTTTGAAGCTAATAAAAGTAAAGTAAAAGTTGACAGTCTATATAAGATGTTAGTAGATGGTATTGTAAGAATACAAACACCTTTTATCTTTATTTTAAGTGCATATTTGTATAGCAAAGCATTTATTACAATTGGAAGTATATATGTTACCATTAACTATTCTAATAAAGTAACAAGAGCATTTACTAATCTCACAGAAATTCTTGAAGTTTTTAATGTATGTATGGCTTCATATAAAAGGTTAGATAATTTATTGAAATTGACATTAGAAGATGATGATACCGAAAATAAAGAAATTGTAACGGAAGATACAACTATAACATTTAAAGATGCTACTATTACTGTAAATGGAAAAGTTATTTTAAAGAATATGAATTTTACGATTTATCCAAATGAAAAAGTAATGATTGTAGGAAGTACAGGAAGTGGAAAAACGATATTATTAAAAACATTAGTAGGATTTTACGATTATGAAGGTAGTATTAAAATAGGAAACTATGAAATTAGAGAATTAAACAAAAAAAGTGTAAGAGAAATGATTTGCTTATTGTTACAAGATTCCTATTTGTTTTCAAAAACAATTGCAGAAAATATAAAGATATTAGTACCACAAATAACATATCCAGAGATAGTAGAACTTTCGAGTTTTTTCTCATTTCATAGTGATGTAACAAAATTTGATAAAAAATATGATAGCAGCATAGGGCAAAATGGGATTGTATTATCAAAAGGACAAAAACAAAGATTAGTGTTAGTAAGAGCATATACAAAACCAAAGCCAATTATGATTTTTGATGACTCATTTAGTGCGATTGATAGGATAAATAAAAAGAAGATATTAGACAATTTAATGTTATTAGATGATAAAACAAGTAAAATATTTGTTACTCACGATATTGAACTAGCTCCTAAATTTGAAAAAATAGTTTATATCAACAATAAACAAGCAATATGTGGCACACACGAAGAACTATTAAAAGATAAAAGTTATAGTGAAATATATAGTTTAAATTTAAATAAAATAGGTGAAGAAAACTATGTTTAATAAAGAGTTATTAAAAGAAATGTTTTATTTTACAACCAATACGAAAAGAACAATAAAAAGAGGAATAATTGGTTTTTTTGCAGCTATTCCATATTTAATACTTTATCAATATGTACTATCTAAAGTAATTGATCAGTATATTCCAGATAAAAATGTAAAAATGGCAGTTTTACTGTCTTTTGTACTGATAGCATATATTATCATTAGATTTTGCCTAGATTTATATATGGAAACTGAAAGAAAAATAATATATTATGATAATGATAGACAAATAAAAAATAAAGTTTTTGATAGCATACAAGATGCAGATATTAGTGAATTAGACAAAATACAAGTAGGAAATTTATTTAATTTAACGACAACACAAAGCTTTGAATCATCACAAATGTTTGTATGGAATGTTATAGGTATATTTGCAGTTAGATTAAGAAGCATTGTTGTTATATCCATTATTATGCTATTTATAAATTGGAAAATTGCATTAGTTGTGATAGGAATTTTTATAGTATCGTATATCATATTGATGCCATTTTACAATAAAAATATGAAAACTTATAAAAAATTGCAATATTCTATTATTGATTTGCAAGGAAAAATAAATGAATATATTGATAGTTTTTCAACTACAAAGACATTAAGATTAGAAGAAATCAATATGAACGATATTAAGTCAATGCTAGAAAGGGCAAAAAATGAGTTAATAAAATCTAGTAAAATTTTAGGATTACATACAGCTTTGTTTGCATTATTAACATTTGGTGCTGTAATTGCTACTCTTATAATAGGCGGAAATCAAATTGTATTAGGAATCGGAGTAGGTTCAACAATTATGCTAATAGTAGATTATATTAGTGATATTAATAATCACATGAATAGTTTACTAGAACATGTTCATGGGGTTATAAACAAATATAATTGTTTTATCAATGTATTAACAATTGTCAGTATTGCTAAAGAAAAAGATGAAGGGACATTATCATTAGAGAAAATTGATTCAATAGAATTTGAAAATGTAACATTAAGTTATGATGGTGTAAACACAATATTAGATCAGATAAACTTGAAAATAGATAAGAGAGCAACGATTGCAATTGTAGGAAAAAGTGGAGCAGGAAAAACATCACTTGTAAATCTAATTCCAAGATTTTATAACTTAACAGAAGGTCGAATTTTAATAAATGGAATTGATTATACAAAGTACAAATTAAGTGAATTAAGGAAAAATATCTCTTATGTCTTTCAAAATCCTACTATTTTGAATATGTCAATAAAAGAAAACTTGATGTATGGAAATGAAAATGTAAGTTTTCAAGATGTTATAAAAGTTTGTAAAGAAATAGGATTAAATGAAAAGATAGAGAGTTTTACTCAAGGATATGATACAATCATAAATGCAGAAACAGACATATTATCTTATGGAGAAAAGCAGTTGTTAAGTTTTGCAAGGGCAATTCTGAAAAATGGAAGTATCGTTATATTAGATGAGGTAACATCTAATTTAGATTTAGAATTTGAAAGAAATGTTATGGAGGCTAATAAGGCAATTTTGAAAGACAAAATTTCTTTTGTGATTGCTCATAGAATAAATACAGTAAAAGATGCAGATTTGATTATATTGATAGAGAATAAAAAAAATGTTGAAATGGGAAAGCATGAAGATCTTATTCAAAAACATGGTTATTATTACAACTTGTATATGAGTAAGGAAACAACGAATAGTTAATCAGAATGGAGCAAGATATGAAGCAATATTTTAGCAAACCAGAGTATAAATATATGTATTTAGGTAACATATCATACAGCTTTGCAAATGCACTAATAGGAACATTTGGGACAGTAATGCTATACAAAAATGGAATACCAATATGGCTTATTTTATTGATTTATGGCTTACGATTTGGAATAACAGGATTATGCAGTCCACTTTTTGTTAGTATATCTTCGAGAGTAGGAATTGCAAAATGTATTCTAATTTCTAATATTTTTAGTATAGTGAGTGCGTATATGATGCTAGATGGAACTAACATATACAAAAATATAATTATTTTTATACTTGCAATGGGATTTATGGGATTATCTAATCCATCAACAGATGCACTATCTAGTAAGTATGTTGAAAGTGAGCATAGGGGAAAATTCAATAGTTTCTTAAATATAACAAAAATATTAGGAACGGCAATAGCAAGTGGCTTAGTAGCTTGGGGAGTTATTTCAGATAATAGCATTATTCTATTTACAATCATATCTATATTTTTCTTATTGCAATACATTTTTATTAGAAAAATAGACTATAAAATAGAAAATAGAACAAGTCCTTTTAAGGCATCTATGAATTACATATTTAAAAGCAAAAGTAGATATAAACTGATATATGCGTTAAGGACAAACCATATAATAGAAAGACAATTTATACCACTATACCTATATATAGTATTAAAGGATTTTTCACTATTTTCTTCAATTATGATAGTATCATTATTGATACAAGTGATTACGGTTACTTTTATAGGGAAGTATTCAGATAAAAATATATGGAAGGCAAATAATTTAGTAACAGTTGTAAAAAGTATTATAACAGGGGTATTTCTATTTGCTCGAAATAAAATAGCAATAGCTTTCAATAAAACATTAAGTGATAATTTTGAAAAAGTGTATGATACAACAATAACAACATCAATACAGAATATTATAAAAGAGCAAGAAGAAAATAATGAACTTCTAGCAACAGTTGGGCAAATGAGTCTATGTTTTACAGAAGTAGTTGTTTTTAGTATATTAGCAATTTTAAGTAGTATTATTGGAGAAAAAGTATTTATGATAATTTTTGGTTTATCAATTATATCAACACTTTGGATTAATTGTAGTATAAAAAGGGAGAGTATTAAAAAATGCGAATAGGTATAGATATTGATGATACACTAACTGACATAAATAAAGAACTAGAAAATGCAGCATTAGAGTATGCTACTAAATTAGGAAAAAAACAAGCAAAAGACATATCTAATCTAGTAGATAAGAATGATGGGAACATTTATCAAGCAAAATATGGATTTACTTATGATGAACTTAAATATTTTCTAAAAGACATCCAAGAATCAGTTACAAATAAAGCAATTCCAAGAGAAAATGCAAAGGAAACAATCAGTAAATTAAGAAAAGCAGGACATGAAGTATATATTGTAACAGCAAGAGATTCTGAATTTCACGATAATCCATATAAACTAAGCAAAGAGTGGCTAGACAAGAATAATATAGAATATGACAAATTAATTGTAAATGCAAGAGATAAGGCACAAATTTGTAAAGAAGAAAAAATAGACATATTTATTGATGATAAAGCGAGTAATTGCATAGATGTATCAAATATAGGAGTAGTAGCAATAAGAATAGCGAATGATAATATACAAAATAATGAATTTATTACTTTGAAAGATTGGAATGCAATTTATAAGTACATATCTCAAATAGAACTTATGGATGTTTTAGATGAAAATGGAAATATAACAGGAAAAATAAAAACAAGAGATAAAATAGTAAAAGATAAAGAATTTTATAAAATAGTTAATCTATGGCTTATGAATCCAAAAACAAAACAAATTCTCCTTCAAAAAAGGTCAAAGAATAAGGAGTCGCATCCTAATAAATGGGATTTGACTTCTGGAGGACATGTAAAAGTAGGAGAAAACAGTCTAGAAGCGATTATAAGAGAAACAAAAGAAGAAATTGGGATTGATGTAAGTAAAGATAATCTAATTAAAATATTAGAAGTGAAAGAAAAGAAAAAATTTGTAGATATTTATTTTATAGAAAAAGATGTAAAAATAGAAGAGTTAACACTACAAGTTGAAGAAGTATCAGATGCCAGATATTTTTCTTTGAAAGAATTAATTACTGCACATGATACAAATGATATTCATTTTATAAAGCATTCATTCTTTCCAAAGCTAGTAACATATATGAAAGAAAAAATAAAGGATATAAAGTAACAGCAGTATAATGCAATGCTTGAATTTTATATTACAATATGATATTATAGTAATATAAAATTTTATGAGCAAGTATAATTGCTAAAGATTCCCTTTTTTACTAATTAGTGAAGGGAGATCCTTTCACTTTTAGATTTTACGCATTTCAAAAAATGATATGAGTAGAAAGGAGATTTGCATAATGAAATCTAAAGTAATGGTCTTATCAAAACAACAATTAGATGAGCGGTATTCTAGATTAGCTAATACTAAAATGGCTAGATTAACAAAAGAAGCCATTGAAAAAGGCTATTCTATTGCGCTTATCGAACAAGAAGGATTGGAAAAAAGGATAGAATATCTGAGTTATGACACTCAAGTGGCATTGGAACAAAGCGTACCAAAGAGCTCAGTTATCAAAATTTGGTGCTATACCGATATGAGTGAGTTGGATGTAGATAAAATATATGTAGCTTTTAAAGAATTAAAATGTCATGCTTGTGCACACTCAATTGATCCAGACTATTGCCGTATAAGTGATTAATGCAAATAAGTAGTCCATATTCTCTTGAATATGGACTCTTTAAAAAATAAGCAAAGAAGTAATTATATAGATGTACCAAAAATAGGAGTAGCCTCAATAAGAATAGCGAATGACAATATACAAAATAATGAATTTATTACTTTGAAAGATTGGAATGCAATTTATAGATATATAATTGGAATGGAGTAACAGATGAAAAAAATAAAAGGCGAAAATCAAATATTAATCATGTTAGCATTTTTTAGTATTTCAATGGGGCTATGGGAGAATTTTAGACAACTATGGCTGCAAGATAATAATTTCACAGTAACTAATATTAGTAATATTATAAGCATAGGAACTCTAATTAGTGTATTAGGCATCATGTTTGTAGGAAAAAATATTAAATTAGAGAAACTAAAAGGGTTTGTAAGCCTTGCTCTAATTATCAAATTTTTAAATTTGATAATGTTATTAAGCCTAAAAAATAAAGGAAATACAAGTTTAATTAACTTTTCTATTATTTTAGATGTAGTAACAGGTTATTTAGTTACAACTAGCATATATCCATTAATAACAACAATTATAAAAAACAATACAATTTATAGTAAAAGAAAACTAACAGAATATCTTTTTAGAGATATAGGAATTTTAGTTGGAGGACTGCTAATTGGAAAAAACATAATAGGGGTATTGATAGATTATAATATGTGTTTGCTAATATCCATTATATTTTTAGCAATTTCTGTAATTGTAATGTTCAATATATCAGCTTGCAAAGAAGTAAAATCAGAAGCTAGCGAGAAAGTTCAAATACTAAAATACATAGCACAAAGAAAAACACAAGTTATATATGCAATATACACTTTTATAGGCTCAATGGCAATGATGACAGCATTGGGACTTAAAATGCTAACACTTACAAACTACTTTGAATTTACAGATAATCAAGCAACAAATTATTTGCTAATAGTAGGGTTATTAGCAGATTTAGTAGGAATATTAGCATTAAAGTTTCTTACTCCTAAAAATGATTATATAACAGTTACAATAAAATTTGGAATAAGGTTTATTGGCTATACAATAGCATTTTTATCTAATAATATTATTATCACACTAATTGCAATAACTTGGTCGATCCTTATTTCAACAGCATACGAAAACATTTGTGATGGATATTATATCAACGAAGTAGATAATAAATATCAATTAGCACTTACCAATTTTAGATACATAGTTAGATATTTAGGAGAGGCAACAGGAATATTCTTATGTGGTATAATGTATGAGATAGGATTAAGATATATGTTTGGACTATCTGCTTTCTTTATGATTTTTCAAATAGGACTAGCTTACTATTTAATTTATTTGAGGAAAAACAAAAAAAGAGACAGTAGAAGTTAAATAAAACTATATATAGAATAGAAAATGGGAGATGAATTGAAAAATGAAATATGTAGGAAATAAAGATGAAAATATAAAATATACAAAAAGACCTGGAGCTTATGCAATTATTATAAATGATAACCAAGAGAAAATTGGAATTGTAACAGATGCAAAAGATTATTTTTATTTAGGTGGAGGTATAGAAGAAGGAGAAAGTGAGTTAGATGCCTTAAAGAGAGAACTAATTGAAGAAGCAGGCTATACACTAAAAAATGTAAGAAAGTTTGAAGAAGTAGGCTCATACATATATGCAGAAGAAAAAGGATATTTAGAAGTAACAGCCTATGTTTACCTTGCAGAATTTGATAAAAAAGTAGCAGAGCCTATTGAAAAAGACCATACTGTACTTTGGGTAAAACCAGAAGAATATACAAACAAAATGTGTAGAGAGTGGCAAAACTATATAATGGAAAGATTTATAGAAGAAAGAGAGCAAGGAAAAATCTATGGATAGTATGATAACAAAGCAAGTATTAAAAAATAAATATGTATTTTGGGACATTGATGGAACTTTAGCAGCATATAGATTTAATGGTCATGTGGCAGATCCTAATGGTACAGATAACGGAATGTCTTTAGAAGAAATAGAACACGGAATATTTTTAGAAAGAAAACCATCTAAGCTAATGCAAAAAGTATTAAGTGAATGTAATGCAAAGAAAAATATTATAATGGGGCATTGTCAAAACCAAAAAGAAAAGGATGATAAACAACTATGGTTAGATAAATATTATCCAATGATTAGAGATAGATTATTTATAACAGAAGATATTTCTAAAGCAGATTGTATTATAGAATATTGCAAGGAAAAAGCAATAGAGTTGAAAGATATTATCTTTGTTGATGATGTAATAACGATTTTACGAGAAGCAGAAAGAAAAGGAATTGAGTCATGGCATATTAGTAGTTTTTTAGATTGGCAATTTTATAATGAATAAATGGAGAAATAACAAATGGAAAATATAGAAATAAAAAAAGTGATAGAAATAGATGAAAATAATTTGAATAAAATGACTAAGTGGATATATGAGTGGTGGGGAAAGAGTGAAGCTCTTACACTAGAACAAGTAAAAGTCTTTCTAAAACATTGTATGCAAAAAGAAAGATTACCTCAAACTTATGGTGCTTTTATTGGAGATAAAATTATTCGGAATGTATCAATTTACTTATGAAGATTTATTTGTTAGACCAGATATATATCCGTGGCTTGCTAATGTATATGTAGATGAAGAATATAGAGGTAGTGGTGTATGCAGAAGGATGCTAGAAAGTGTAAAACAAAATGCAAAACAGAACACAGAATTTAATGAACTATGGTTATATACAAAATATATCGACTTGTACGATAAATTTGGCTGGGAATATGTAGGCAATATAGACACTTGTATCGAAGAACAAAGAAGTCAAAGATTATATAAATTGAAAGTCTAGTATATTGTAATAATATTTTGTTAGAAACATTAAACATTGTTGCAATATTGCGTTGTTATTACATTTAAATTTTAGCGATATTAGTAATTTAGAATGCAATTTTGACAACAAGTATGATTTGGTAATAGGACCAGTTGCAGATGATGATATAATCGTATTATTTAGAACTTTCGTAAGAGGCTTAATAGACATTGATACACTAATAAAAGAACTAACATATAAAGACATTTATATTATGAGTCTTCAGCGTATATATATGAAATATTGAAAGAAGAATTAGATAATAAAATAAAGTAATGCAAAATATAGGGGGGACAAATTACGTTTTAGTGAGCAAATAAGTGAGGGGATAAATTTCCTTCACTTATTTTTTAGATTGTAGGAATTTTCGACCATAAGGGATAAAAGCTCCATACAAGATAATTATGGGAATTTTAGAAAGTGTAGGAGCAAAGCGACATACAGTTTCTTAAATTCGTATTTTATTGAAAAATACTTTTTACAGGTCATTTTTTTACACCAGTTTTAATAGTATTTTTCTAAGGAGGCTCACGAAGTGCAAGAAAAAGAAAAGATATATTGTATATTTAATAATAAAAAGGAAAGTTTTCAATCACAAATAGAAAATGCTTTTAAAGAATACTTAAAAGGTAATAAAAGTATTGAAATACAAGGGAAACAAGTATATAATGACCAAGCAGATGATTGCTAAAACAAAAAGGAGCGTGAAAATATGAATTTTAGCAATCGGAAATTTAATAAAAAAGATATTTAAAGTAGGAATATACATACGTTTATCTCGTGAAGATGGAGATAAATTGGAGAGCGAAAGTGTGCAAAATCAAAGAGATATATTGCAAAGGTATGTTAAAGAAAATAAGTATATATTAATTGATGAGTATGTAGATGATGGGATATCACGGTACAACTTTTGAAAGACCAGCATTTCAAAGAATGATTACAGATATAGAAAATAAGAAAATTAATATGGTTATTACTAAAGATTTATCAAGGCTTGGGAGAGATTATATCAAAACAGGCTATTACATAGAAAATTACTTCCCAGAAAATAGCATTCGCTATGTTTCCATATTAGACGGAATAGATACTTATTTAGATAGTACCAATAATGATGTAACGCCATTTAAAGCAATTATCAATGATATGTATGCAAAAGATATTTCTAAAAAAATTAAAGGTGTATTAAAGGAAAAAGAATTAAAAGGTGAATACTTAGGAAGTTATGCGCCTTATGGCTATAAGAAAAGTAAAGAACAAAAAAACAAATTAGAAGTAGATGAAAATGTTTCAAAAATAGTAGAAAGAATTTTTGAGTTATATGAAGAAGGTAATGGGTTTCAAAAGATAGCAACCATATTGGATAATGAAAATGTAATAACACCAAGCAAGTATTTAGGAATGAGTCATCAAAGAGAAAGTTGGAGTCCTAAAACAATAAGAGCCATACTTATAAATGAAGCATATATTGGAAATACTGTTCAAAATAAATGTACTTCGATATCCTACAAAATAAAGAAAAAGAGAAAGAAAAATCCAGAAGAATATATCAGAGTGGAAAACACCCACAATGCAATTATTTCAAGAGAATTGTTTTACAAGGTTCAAGAAATGATAAAAAGCAAAAAGAATGTATCGTTACCCAAGCATAATTTTCTACTAAAAGGTTTACTATTTTGTCATAATTGCAAAAGAAAGTTAAGAGTATGTTATAGAGGTAAAAATACTAAAATAGGATACATAGATTGTAGCTTAGCAAGGGGAAAAGAGAAGAAATGCCAAACTTGCAATTATAACTACAATAAGTTTGAAGAAAAAGTGCTAACTATTATTAGAGAAATATGCAATACATATGCAGATAAAAACGAACTAAAAAAGATATATGAAAAATATAAAAACAATTATGAAAGTTTAATTGAAAAAGAAAATAGGCAGCTAAAAAGTATAGAAAACAAAGTAGCAGAGATATCCAAGAAAATAGATAAAATTTACTTAGACAGTGTAAATGGCTTGATTTCAAATGATGACTACTTTAAATATTCCAAAGGATTTATAGAAGAGAGAGAAAGACTAAAAAAAGAAAAGATAAGTATTGAGGAAAAGATAAATATTTTAAAAGAGAAGAAGCAAAACAAGGAAAATGATGCAAACATAGAAGCAATTGTTGATGACTTTCTAAAACTTGAAAATCCAAGTAGGAAAATCTTACATGAACTAATAGACAGAATAGAATTAGACGAATACAAAAATATTTACATTTACTTTAACTTTTCTGAATTAAATATGCTAAGTGACGAATTAGGAAAAGAATGTATTATACAAAGTGCATAGTCATAACATAAAATTTTTTTATATAGTATTGGTAACTTTATAAGTGCCTCACATTTAGCATGGCTATATGATATTTATTGCAAAACAGGAATTAGAGTTCCATTTCCAATTATAGCAGATAGAAATGGGCAAATTGCTAGAAAATATGGAATGATATCTAATGATGTAAGTAATACAGAAACAGTTAGAAATGTTTTCATTATTGATGATAAAGGAATTGTGAGATTAATTTTAGTTTATCCAATGAATGTAGGAAGATCTATTCCAGAAATTTTAAGGGCATTAACTGCATTACAAGTAGCAGATGCCAACAAACTTTCTATGCCAGCAAATTGGATACCTTGTGAGCCAGGAATTTTACCTGCTCCACAAACTTTTGCAGAGTTAGAAGCAAGAAAAAGAGAAATGGAGAAAAATCAAAATGGAATGAGTTGGTATTTAGGATTTCAAAATGTAAAGGATTGTAGGGTACTAGAGACTGATAATTGCACTTGTGATAAAATAGAGGAGAAAAATAGATAAAAGAAGAAATAAGTTAGCTTTTAAAGTTAACTTATTTTTAATAGGAAAATAATATTAACAAAAAGTATGGTAAAAAGATATTACAAATGGTACAATTCTGATAAAGCAGAGGAGGAAATTAGGAAAAAAATGAATTTAAAAAGAGTAAACAAAATTTTATTGATAATATCAATTCTTATAATGATAATAAGTATAGTTGTTGGAATAATTATATTGGGCTTTATTATATTTACACTAAATAATTTACCTGAAATGTTAATGGATGGCTCAGACATATCAACAATGATACAAGCTTTTGGCTATATGTCATTAACAACAATTGTACCACTTGTAATAGGTGGGTGTATTATAATATCGCTTATTATTGATGGGATTATATGGGTGGGATATGGAATTGTCAAATTAACAATAAAGTTGATTAAAGAAAAAAGATGGAAGACATTTATTATAATGGGAATAGTTCTAGTTATTATGTCATTAATGCCAATAGTTACTAGAATAATAACTACTCCATTATTAAAAGAAGATACAATAGGTTATATAGCATATGATTATAACTCGAGTTTGGGATATATAATTCATATAAAAGAAAATGATAAATATGTTCCTTATTTAGTATTAACGTATAACTATAACAAGACTAATAATGCTCTTTGCTTAAGAGAGAATGTAGTAGGAGGAGAAAAAGGATATATTGAAGACTATAATGGAACAATTGCAAAGGATAGAGTATATGATGGGTGGTTAGAAATGGCAAGCCATGTAAAATACGAAGAAACGGATGTAGATAAATATTTAACAGGAGAATTTCTAAAAAGATTTGATTCTAAACTATTAAATCAAATATATAATACAGAATTAAGTTTTTCTGAATATGGATATGAAAAAGGAAAATATAATAATTATGAAATTAATAGAAAATTTTTTATACTATCACTTACAGAATTAAATGATCGTAGTGGGGCATACTATGATCACCAAACAAAAAATAAAATGAAATTAAAATATTTTAATGCTAGTAATAAAAGTACAATAAATGATATAGGCGTAGAAAGTCCATATTGGACAAGAACATCATATTATGCATCAGAATATTATATAGTGGGATATACTGGAGGAGTTACAAAAACAGGCAATGGTGCAAAGTTTGGAGTGAGACCAGCATTTACAATACCAAATGATACAAAAATAAATAAAATTTATGATAGGGATTTAATGCAAGAAATATACATATTTGGTATATAACTTCTATATTTTAAAAGATAATTATCAATCAGAAAAAGAATTGTTGTCGAAAAGGGAGTTGCCTGCCTATAAAATGAAATAGGAAGTCTTTTGTGATTTGCTAATAGAAGAATAATAAATTGTAAGAAGAAGGAAGAATAAGAATGGATGATAAAGGTAATATTACTAATATAATAAACAAAGAAATATATGAAGAAAAGTTCTCAATTTGGTATAATAATCCTACTGCTCAGCCAAAAGAAACAATATTAATGATAAAAACAATTACTCCGAGCATCAAGGCATTAATAAAAGGATGTTCTTTGAAGTTAGTATTTGGAAAAAAGGATAATTATTTATGTATAGGAGCTAGAATAATCGATATTCCTGATGCACCAGTATTCATTTCTAAGGTTCAATATAGCTTACAAGAACATAAAGATTTAGTGTATGCACTTCAAGAAAGAGAATTTAAAATCTCTTTAATTAATGAAATGGGAAATTTATTAGCATGGTCAAAAATTAATATATCAAAAGAAGACTCCTTAAAAGTTTTAAATTGGATAAATGAAAAAACAGAGTTATATGTAGGGAATTACACAAAGGAAATAGAATATGCACATAATTGTTTTTGCGTTTCAGTAGAAGAAAGATATAAATATCAATTTCCTGAAGCATATAAAATTCCTATTATAGAGATAGATACGATAATAGGAGAATGGCATAGTGTTGAGAATTATTCTTATACTAATGAAGAATGTTATCATTTTGAAATTAGTGAACCTAAAGATGAAGGGAGAACATTTGAAGAAGAAATAGCATCTGCGTTAGTTTCTGTATTTCCTTCAAACCTATATAAAGGTCCTAAATATAAAAAAGGCAATGCTATGAAGGAAATGACAGATATATTTGCACATTATCAATATGGAGATTTTTTGATAGAGTTAAAGGATGTAGCCATTATGGGAGAAAGTGGTATACATGATAGGGCAAAAAGAATTTCTATAACTCAAAAACATGTGAAAAAAGCTATAGAGCAACTGAAGGGAGCACTAGGTACTTTCCTAGGAGAACAAAAAATATATACTAATCAAGGTGAAGTGATTGATGTTTGTAGATCTAAAACACCACATTGCATTATTCTCATTCCAGAATTGATTCATGATGGAGATTGGAGTGAAATTGAAAAACTCCTATTTGAAACAATCAAAAAAACAGGTACTTTTTTTCATATATTAGATTTAAGCGAGTTTATTGAATTGTTGAAAGCAAGTTGTGGAAATCCTAAAATTGTGGATTGTAACTTAATGAAAAGATGGGAACTTTCAATGGAAAAACATACCATACATATAAAAGGGGCTGAAAATTAAATAAAATTTGAAAAAATAGCCATACTAATAGCATTGAAAATATTAAAGGAGGCTATTTTTATGGAAAAAAATCAAAAAATTAATTGTACAGTAACAAGCTGCAAATATAATGATAAAGGATACCAACAATGTACACTAGAGCAAATTATTGTAACTCCAATTATTGGATGTGAAACAAAAGAGCCTGATGAATCAATGTGTAGTAGTTATAAACATGAAAACAATTAAAGTGCGATATAATGATGAGGAACTCTAAAAAAGAGTTCCTCATCTGGCCATAAAGATTAAGGATTTCTATAACACCTCATCGAAAGCTTAGAAGAGACCGCAGAAAAATCTATTGACTTTTAAAATAATTAGCAATAAAATAGGAGAAAACAATGAAGGAGGATAAAATTATGCCATTAGTAACAACAAAAAATATGTTTGAAAAATCAATGAAGGAACATTTTGCAATAGGAGCATTTAATGTTAATAATATGGAAATTATACAAGGAATTGTAGATGCGGCAGCAGAAGAAAATTCACCAGTTATTTTGCAGGCATCTTCTAGTGCAATTAAATATGCAAGAATAGGATACTTGAAAAAAATGATAGAAGCAGCACTAGAAGAACATGATATTCCAATTGCATTACATTTAGACCATGGAGCAGATTTTGAAACTTGTAAAATGTGTATAGATAACGGATTTACATCTGTTATGATAGATGGCTCTAAATACGATTTTGAGGAAAATATTGCTGTAACAAAACAAGTAGTAGAATATGCTCATAGTAAAGGAGTTGTGGTAGAAGCAGAACTTGGGAAGTTAGCAGGAGTAGAGGATGAGATAAATGTGTCAGCATCAGATGCAATGTATACAGATCCAGACCAAGCAAAAGAATTTGTAGAAAGAACAGGATGTGATTCTTTAGCAATTGCAATTGGAACAAGTCATGGGGCATATAAATTTAAAGGAGATGCAAAATTAAGATTTGATATATTACAAAAGATAAAAGAAAAATTACCTAATACTCCAATTGTATTACATGGAGCCTCAACAGTAATTCCAGAACTTGTAGAAATGTGCAATCAATATGGGGGCAACATTCCAGGAGCAAAAGGTGTTCCAGATGAAATGTTAAATGAAGCAAGTAAATTGGGAGTTTCTAAAATCAATGTAGATACAGACTTACGTTTAGCAATGACAGCAGCAATTAGAAAGACATTTGCAGAAGACACTTCTATATTTGACCCAAGAAAATATATGTTACCTGCAAGAGAATTAATCCAAGAAACAGTACAACATAAGATTAGAGATGTATTTGGTTCGAGCAATAAAGCTTAATGTTATGTCAGTTTTGGGGCGTTCTTTAAAAGTGACAAAAGTTAAATGATTTGTAAGGGATAAAAACCTTACAAATCATTATATACATTAGAAGTCGGTTTTAAGGATAGATGTTTATACTTTTCCAAATTGTTGTCTTAATCTTCTTTCAGCATCCTTTTTAGCAATATCTTCACGTTTATCATATAATTTTTTACCTTTACCAATACCTAGTTCCATCTTAACAAAATTTCCAGAAAAATAGAGACTGATAGGAACAAGAGTATATCCTTGTTGCTTTACTAGACCAATTAATTTATGAATTTCTCTTTTGTTTAGTAAAAGCTTTCGGTCACGTAAAGGATCTTTATTGAAAATATTTCCTTGTTCATAAGGTGAAATATGCATACTATATATATAGGCTTCTCCATTTTTTATACCTACATAACTATCCTTTAAGTTTACTTTTCCGGTTACGGATTGATTTGATTTCAGTTCCTGTTAGGACGATTCCAATTTCTAAAGTATCTGAAATGGTATAATTATGTTTAGCTACAGGATTAGTAGCTATTATTTTTTTATTCATATATGTAATCTCCTTTAATTCTTGTATTTATGTTTAAAATTAGTTTGATTTTTTAGTTAGTCTTAATAATATCTGTTTTATAGTTTTGAAAAGTACTGTTCTAATTTTCTTCTTTGCGTTTAATGACTATAATGGACATTCGAAAAACAAAAACACATATTATTAAGACAATTTAATCAAAATAAAGATAGTTAAGAAAAACTATTCCTCATCATTATCATTGTGAGTATAAGTAGTTATATTATTTTGTTTTGCATAATACATAACTAAAGCTACAATGACAATACCAACAATGGCTAAAACCATCCAAGTCCACACATTATTTGATACATTACCGAATAAACTAGCAGCGCCTGTGTCAGCAGATGTTCTAGTAGCTGTATAACCACCATTATTTCCATCAATAGTACCAGTTGTTCTTACAGTATCATTTCTATTACCATCACGATTCATTCCATTTTCAATACCATTAGTTACACTTTTAGCGCCATTTCCAATAGCATTTACACCATCTTTGATACCATTAGCAACACCTTTTCCAGCATCTTCAACTACATTTTCAGCACCACCAACAAAATTTCTAATACCATTTACTGCGTTATCCATATTAGTAGCAGCCAATGTATAAGAAATAAGGGCAAAAGAGAAAATAGCGAAAAGAACAACTATTATAAAAAACTTCTTTTTCATTAGATGAAATCCTCCTTTTATCAAAATTTGAGTTCAAAATTGCTCAATATTATTATTCATATTTGATAATAAAATATTCTGATAAAAAGTGGAAAAGGCAATATTAAAAAAGCTGCTAAATTTTAAAAAATTTAACAGTTTTTGTCATTATTTTAGTCGAATCATAATAGCAATGGCTAGTAAAATTAGAATAACGCCAACAGCAATTAATAAGATATTAATAATATTAGTTACTGATAATCCTGAATTAGAAGAATCGGTAGGGGTTGGCTGTAAAGTTTGCATATCATCTAGTGGATCATCAGGAAGTGTATTATCTACAAGATTGTTATTATCTACAATATTGGTGTCAGTATTATTTACATCATTTTGCGTATTATTATCTACTAAATTATTGTCATTTACTTGATTATTAGTAGCTACATCGTTATTATCTACTTGACTATTATCTGTTCCTGGCAAATTTAAGTTAATATTAGCAGCAGAAGAACAAATAGTGCAAATACTAAATATAACTAGTAAAATTAAAAATATTCTTAATGATTTTTTTGTCATCTCAAAAAATCCTCCCTTTTTCTATCGTTACCATATAATCATACACAATTCAGAAAAAAAAGTCTATATATTTTTAAAAAAATTTACTAAAACTATCTTTTTTTAAATTCTCCTACTAAAATATGTACTTTTCTAAAAAATATGATATAATCCTAGTGATTAAGTAAAAAGGAAAAAGAAGAATGTACTATATTTATATGATTAGGTGTGAAGACAATTCTATATATACAGGAATTACAAAGGATATTAGAAGAAGGTGGGAGGAACATCACAATAAAGAAGAAAGAGGTGCTAAATATACAAAAGGACATTCTGTATTAAAAATAGAAGCAATATGGATTGCAGAGGATAGAGGTTTAGCATCTAAATTAGAATATCATATCAAGCACTTACCAAAAGAGAAAAAAGAAGAACTGATACAGACAAAAGATTTATCAAAATACTTAAGCAAAAAAATAGAATGTGAGAAATATCAATATATGGAGAAATAGATATGATACAAAAAGATATTATATATGGTAATATAGAATTAGATGGAATTTACGAAGAAATTGTAAAATCTCAAGACTTTTCTAGATTGCAAGACGTTGTGCAAACTGCTTTTAATAGTATTGAATATCCCGAACTAGAACAAGAAACACGTTATGAACATAGTATAGGTGTTTACTATTTAATGTGTAGAACATTAAATAGCTTAGAAAGAAAACTAAGTGCTTATGGACTTCGACTTTCCAAAGAAGAAAAAGAAATGGCAAAATTAGCAGCCTTGTTACATGATATAGGGCATGGTGTGAATTCTCATTTGTTAGAAGAAATAACAGGAGTATCTCATGAGCAAAGAGGAATTGATATTATCAAAGATCCAACCACACAGATACACCAAATTATTAGAAAGCATTATGGAGAAAACTTTGTTGAAAAATTAACAGAATTTATGGATTGCATTTATGGAAATGGCGAAGTTACAGAAACTATCGAATTAAGAGATGACAATACTATACCCCTAAAGGGCTTACTTGCTTCGCTAATTTCTCATAATATTGATTTAGATCGAATTGATTATTTAATGAGAGAATCTACTTATACAGGATTAGGAACTTTAACAAATTATACAGAACTAATTAATGGCTTTGAGTGTATTCTAGCTGGAAATCAAATTATGGTAGGAATACCACAAGAAAAGAAATTCTTTTTAGAGGCTACTATTTTAGAAAGAACAAGAAATTATAGTGAGATATATTTTTGTAATAGCGATTTTACAGGAAATTATGCTTTTACACAATTATTATTAGAATTAAGAAAACATCCAGAAGAAGTACTAGATACTATTCCAGAGGCGATACGAAAATTTTTAACACAAGAGAAAGCTGATTTTACAAGTCAAGAGTATATGCAATTAACAACTACTCCAATAGAAGAGGCTATTAAATTAATAGCACGAACTACTCAAAATGAAAAAATAAGATATTTATGCAATTATAGAGAAAGCGCAAAAAATGATTATCAAGTATTATATAATGGAAGAAGTGAAGAGTATATTAGGAAACTACTAAAACAAGTTATTCCTAATTTTCCAGAGGATTCACATTGTATTTTTTCACAAGAAAGAACAATTCTGCCATATAAAAAGACTAAATATGGAAGTACTAATATTATTACAAAAGCAGGTATACAGAAATTTGAGGATTTACCTAAGAGTGTCAGTTTGAAGCCAATAAAAAGGTCTGTGATAGCAATAAATCTTGAATTATTACGTTTTGAATTAGGAATTTCAAAAGAAGAATTTCAAAATAGATATATGGATACTTTAAAGGACATTATTGAAAATCAATCAAAGCCAGTACAAGATTTTGAATTAAAATATTTATTAACAGAAGGAAATATTTATGCAGATGATATGATGGATTTCATGACACAAAAATATGCTAAGGTAGATGAAGCTCTCTATATGTTTACAGATTGCTATTATGATTATACCGAAGATTTTTCATTATTAGAACAAGGGAAAGCATTGCGTATCAGACATGGGCATACACAATATCAAGGAAAACAAACAAGAGAGTATAAAAGTAAGAGAATTACATATAAAACATATGAAGAAGGTGGAGAAACAACATATACGAATAGAGTAAAGCAAGAAGAAATTGGAAATAGTACACAATTAAAAGATTATAGAGAATTTTTAGCATCTATTGGATTAGCAGAAGAATTAGAAAATACTTTAAAGGTAAATGGATATAGAAAACTTATTACTATTATGGTAAATGAGCAACCAATTGATATTTCTTTTTGTGTAGCAAGTTATCAAAATTGTATTTATGAAATGTCAGGAGTGGCTAGAACAATTGAGATAAAACCTAGAGATAATCAAATTATAGGTAGAGTTTTGTTATTACAAATAAAAAAGGAACTAGAAACAGCATTTCCTGGATTACAGTCAGCAATTACAAATGCTAATATTTATGAGATAGGAATGGTAGATTCTTATGATAAATATAAAAAGGGATATATTATAAGTCCAGATGCAGTAGAATTTGAAAGGGCACATCCAAAAGCTGCTCATAAATTAAATGGCATTGTAAGAGAATTGAAAGGTAAGAGAAAAATGGTATATGTAGAAAGAACTCCACCAGCAGAACAGTTAATAGAGCAATATAGGAAAGCACAAACACCAGTGCCAGAAGGAGTGGAGCTATAGAAAAGGCGAAATGCTGTGTGTATTGACAAAACTAATTTTTAGGATATAATATACAAATAGACAATAAAGCTCCTGTTGTTAGAACAACAGGAGCAAAACGATCTTTAACTGGGATAGGTGAAATAAAGAGTGTCAGGAGAAAGAATTTTAGTATCGGTAGAGGCTAAGAAATAGTGTTTTCTAAAAATTCGTGAACTGGTAGCACCCCATGTTGCATCAATGAAATACCACTTCCCATCAACTTTGGCCATGTTCCAAGCATGATAACCAGTAGCATCGTTTAATTGATAAGTTCCTGTAACATACAATACCTCTAAGCCAGCGAGGTCTGCGATGTACTTATAAGCGTAAGCAAAACCTGAACAAACAGCTATACCGTTTATAAGTGCACCATAAGCACTTCTAGCATTAGGAAGGTTATGTGTGTAGTCATATTTCACATTGTCAATGAGCCAGTTATAAATCTGAAGTAATTTTTGAGTGTCTGTGCCATTTAAGGTTTTGACAAGTTCAGAAGCTTTTTCCTCAAAAGCTTTGTACGCATCTGGAAATTCTTCTGGACTTAGATCAGAATACTGGCCAACAGCTTCCTTTGGCTTGACCCAAACAAAAACGTTGGAGTTTTCAAATGTCAGAGAAAGTTGTACGTTTTGGAACCAAATTAAGGCTTGGGGGTCATCTAAAATAAAGGCCTGTCGTGCACGAGAAACTGAGTAAACATAGGCCTCTTTTGAAGCAAGAGGTCCAAGCAAGAAAGAGAAACTCTTATTAGCTAAAATATCAGCTTTGGACTTAGTAAAGGTGTTATAAACCTTCTGTTCAAGTTTATTAAGCTGATTATAGTAATAGTGCTGAGTATCAATTTCTTGCTGCTCGATAGAAAAATCTGTGTCAGCCAGAGTGGTGGTTGCTAAAGCGGTAGGTGTGATACTAAAAAATAGTATCAATGCCAAAATAAGTAATTGCAACCGGAGCACATGGGTTCGTTTCATAACATTTACCTCCAATTAATTGGTCGTTTTTTTGGAACTAATTTGTAAGCACAAAAAGTTCCTTTTATAAAAGGGTTATACTTCATTATAGCAGATTTTTGGCTGTTTGTCAAAAATCTGTTCTTTTTAGAGAAGTATTTGCTATTTAGAAAATGTTATGGTAATATTGTTTTATAAAATAAACTAAGGAGGAAAAAGAATGTCAGAAAAATTTGTTTTAAATGAAACTTCTATTTTCGGAAGGGGAAGTAGAATAGAATTACCAAATGAAATAAATGCAAGAGGATTTAAAAAAGTATTATTGGTCACAGATAAAGGATTAGTGGAATGTGGACTAATTCATAAAGTAACTGCAATTTTAGAAGAGTCTAGTATAGATTATACTTTATATTCGGAAATAAAGCCAAATCCAACAATCAAAAATGTATTAGATGGATATGAAATATGTAAAAGTATTAATGCAGACTTAATCGTAGTTGTTGGAGGAGGTTCTGCAATAGATACGGCAAAAGGAATTTCTATTTTAATGACAAATCCAGATAGATTGGATGTAGTATCTTTAAATGGACTTTCTAATACAGAAAATAAAGGATTACCAATTATTGCACTTCCAACAACTCACGGAACAGCAGCGGAAGTTACAATTAATTATGTTATAACAGATGAGGAAAGACAGGTAAAAATGGTATGTGTAGATCCACATGATATACCAATTCTTGCTATTGTAGACTCCGAATTAATGGAATCACTTCCAAAGATGACAGCCGCAGCAACAGGATTGGATGCCTTGACACATGCTGTTGAAGGATACATTACAAAATCACATAATACAATGTCAGATATGTTTCATATAAGAGCAATTGAATTAATATTTGAAAACTTATCAAAGGCAGTAAATGAAAAAGATTCAAAAGCAATTGAAAATATGGCATTAGCGCAGTATATAGCAGGAATGGGATTTTCTAATGTAGGACTTGGTATTGTTCATTCGATGGCTCACCAATTGGGAGCAGTATATGATACTCCACATGGAATAGCAAATGCTATTTTACTTCCAACCGTTATGAGATTTAATGGAATAGTATGTGCAGATAGGTTTAGGGAAATCTTGTGCCGTATTGGTAGACCAGATGCGAGAGATTTAAATGATCAAGATGTAATTAATACATTTGTATGGATGATTCAAGAATTATCAAGAGAATGTGGTGTTACAATTACTGTAAAAGATACTGGATGCAAAGAAGAAGATTTAGAAATGTTAGCAGATAAAGCAATGGAAGATCCATGCAGACCAGGAAATCCAAGAGAAACAACTAAAGAAGATTTCATTAGGTTATATAGAGAAGCAATGTAATAGAAAGAAAGGAATGCATTTATGGCAAAATCAAAAGTTTACTTTACAAAAGAAATTACTCCTGAAAGTGTTGTAAAGATGTATGAAGCACTAGGGAAGGAATTACCAGGAAGAGTAGCAGTTAAGTTGCATTCAGGAGAAAAAGGAAATCAAAACTATTTAAGACCAGAATTTGTAAAATCAATTGTAGAAAGAGTAAAAGGAACAGTGGTAGAATGTAATACTGCTTATGATGGAGAACGAAACATAACTGAAAAACATGAAAAATTAATGGAAGAACATGGATGGAGCAAATACTTTAAAGTAGATATTATGGATGGAGAAGGTCCAGATAAGGTATTAGAAATTCCAAATGGAAAAGTAATTCAAAAAGATTATGTGGGAAAAAATATTGATAATTACGATTCAATGTTGGTATTATCTCATTTTAAAGGTCATCCAATGGGTGGTTATGGTGGAGCATTAAAGCAATTATCTATTGGCATAGCATCTAGTTATGGAAAAGCATTTATACATGGAGCAGGAAATCCAGAAGAGATATGGTCAGCCGAGCAAAATAAATTTTTAGAGGCAATGGCAGATTCTGCATCAGCAGTAGCAAAACATTTTGAAAATAGAATTGTCTATATTAATGTTATGTGCAATATGTCAGTAGACTGTGATTGTTGTGCTGTTGCCGAAGATCCTTGTATGCAAGATATTGGGATCTTAGCAAGTTTAGTTCCAATTGCTATTGACCAAGCTTGTATTGACTTAGTATATAATTCAGATGATCCAGGAAGAAATCATTTTATAGAAAGAGTGGAAAGACAAAATGGAATTTATACAATAGAAGTAGCAGCGATGCTTGGTTTTGGCTCAAGAGAATATGAGTTAATTAATATTGATTAAGAAGAATTGGGAAAGGAATTTATAATGAAAATAATAACAACCTTTAATATACACAAGCATGATTTCCCATTTGTTATAAGTATTCCTCATAGTGGAGAATATATTACTCCAAAAATGAAAAGTAAAATGATAAATCAAGCTATACAAGAAAAATTGAAATGCTTTAATAAAGTATATTTAATTGTTCTACATAGTTTTGGAAGAGATTTGCGAGCAGATATTATTTTAGGAAATGGCAATGGAAAGACAACAAATAAGGCTTTTTTAGAACAGATTGAAAAAATGTTAAACAAGGAAGGATTTAGAGTAAAGAATAATGAGTTATATAGTGGAGGATATATAACAAAGTATTATGGTAGTAAAAGAGGAAGATGTGAAACATTGCAGATGGAATTATGGTATGGTACCTATATAGAGAAAAGAGATTTTGAAAATGAAGAGTTCCCAAATATAAATGAAGAGCTATTTTTAGAAACGCAACAAAGAATAAGGAATTTTTTTGAGGCGCTTAAAAACTATAGTTTTATAATAGGCGAAGTATGAAAATGTTTAATTAGGGAGATGATATAGTGAATAAGAAAAATGATAAAAATATACTTTTAATTCATGGATATAATGGTATACCTAAAATTTACGAGTGGCTAGAAAATGAACTTGAAGAGTTAGGATATAATGTTATTGTTCCAAAATTTAAACCAAGAGAAGGCGTTAGATATAAAGAGTGGAAAAAGTTATTCGATGAGTATAAAAATTATATACATGAGGAAAGTATTATAGTAGCTCATTCTATAGGCAATGAATTTATTATTAAATATTTTAATGAAAATGACTTGAGAGCAAAATTGTATATTAGTTTAGCAGGATTTTCAGAATATTTTGAATGGGAAAATAAAGAGGACTTAAATAGAGCATGTAAAGAATTTTTAGTAAATGAAAGAGAATTACAAGACTTTAAAAATAGATATGTCAAAAAGTATTCAATATATAGCAATAATGACCATATTGTACCATTTGATATATTACAAAAGTATCCAAAGAGCATAGATGCCATTCCGATATTAATAGAAAATATTGGACATATGGGAAAGAAAAGTGGACTCGAAGAAATTCCGAAAGTAGTAGATATTATAAAGGAAAATGAGTAAAGAAATAGGAATACTTGAGCTTAGAAAATAAGGATAGATGACTTAGACTTATATAGTTAAAAGGGAGGAAAGTATGTTCAAAATACATTCAGAATACCAACCAACAGGCGATCAGCCAAAAGCAATAGAATATTTAAGCAAAGGAATACAAGAAGGTAAGAAGTTTCAGACACTTCTAGGAGTTACAGGTTCACGGAAAAACTTTTACTATGGCAAATATTATCCAAAAAGTGCAAAAACCAACTTTAGTTTTGGCACACAATAAGACACTAGCAGGACAACTTTATAGCGAATTCAAAGAGTTTTTTCCAGAAAATAATGTAGAATATTTTGTATCTTATTATGACTACTATCAACCAGAAGCATATATCCCACAATCAGACACCTATATTGAAAAAGATTCTTCGGTGAATGACGAAATTGATAAACTTCGTCACTCTGCTACTGCAGCTTTATTTGAAACAAGAGATATTATTATTGTAGCCTCTGTTTCTTGTATCTATGGCTTAGGAGATCCAGAAGATTACCAGGAGTTAAGTATTTCCATTAGACCAGGTATGCAGATAGAAAGAAATGGAATGTTAAAAAAACTAGTTAGTATGCAATATACTAGAAGTGAATTAGAATTTAAAAGGGGAACTTTTAGAGCCAAGGGAGACATTGTAGAGATTTATCCTGCAGATGAAAGCGAAACTGCTATAAGAGTAGAATTCTGGGGAGAAGAGATAGAAAAAATATCTGAAATCAATCCTTTAACAGGAAAAGTAGTAGGAATAAGGCAACATGTTATGATATTTCCTAATTCTCACTATGCTACAACTTCAGACAAAATGCAAAGAGCGATAGTCACAATTGAACAAGAAATGCAAGAAAGAGTGAAATATTTCAAAGAAAATAACAAATTAATTGAGGCACAAAGAATTGAAGAAAGAACCAATTTTGATATAGAAATGATGCAGGAAACTGGATTTTGTCAAGGTATTGAGAACTATTCAAGACATATTAGTGGTAGGGAACCACGGAAGCAGACCATATACATTATTTGATTATTTTCCAAAGGACTTCTTGTTACTTATTGACGAATCTCATGCAACAGTTCCACAAGTAAGAGCTATGTATAATGGGGATAGAGCAAGAAAGGAATCACTAGTTAATTATGGATTTCGTTTGCCATCTGCTTTTGATAATAGACCCTTGAAATTTGAAGAATTTGAAAAGTTAGTTAATCAAGTAGTTTTTGTGAGTGCCACACCAGCAGATTATGAAAAAGAACATAGTAAGGAAAATGTAGTAGAACAGATTATTCGTCCTACAGGATTATTAGACCCTAAAATTGAAGTAAAACCAGTCACAAATCAGATAGATGATTTAATCGAACAAATTCGTGAAAGAGTAGAAAAGAAAGAAAGAGTACTAGTAACTACTTTAACCAAAAAAATGGCTGAAGATTTAACTACTTACTTAGCAGGAATTGATATTAAAGTAAGGTATATGCACTCTGATATTAAAGCATTAGAAAGAATGGAGATTATCCGAGACTTGAGATTAGGAGAGTTTGATGTATTAGTAGGTATCAACTTATTAAGGGAAGGTTTAGATATTCCAGAAGTTTCGCTAGTTGCTATTTTAGATGCAGATAAAGAAGGATTTTTACGTTCAGAACGTTCTTTAATTCAAACGATTGGACGTGCTGCTAGAAATACAGATGGAAAAGTTATTATGTACGCAGATGAACTAACAGAAAGTATGGAAAAAGCGATTACAGAAACAAATCGTAGAAGGAAAATTCAACAAGAGTATAACGAAAAGAATGGAATTACCCCACAAACTATTCAAAAAGCAATACGTGATACGATTAAAGCAAGTTTTGTGGCCGATATTCAAGAAGAATACCAATTAGATAAAGATGTAGATACAAAAGAGATTATTAGTAAATTAACAGATGAGATGTTAAAATATGCACAAGAAATGGAATTTGAAAAAGCAGCAGAGGTAAGAGATAAGATAAAAGAATTAGAAAAAATGTTATAGAATATAATAAAACCACCCCAAAAGGAATTTCCTTTTGGGGTGGTTTTTAAAGGACAATATGTAACCTTAACCCCAATTAATAGGCATAAGGGACAGGAACATGGGGCTCTACATCGTTTAACACCTCAGGATTTACTTCTGCAGCCCTCTTCAAAAGCTGATAAGCAAAGGTGCGCCGCCCAAAAACGTGGCTCCAACTGCTCCAACAGACAAACTGGTTGGGATAATTAGGCACAACACCTAAACGCCGAACGGTAAATCCCTGTCTGATAAGGGATTTCTCCTGTCGAGGATACAGATTGCGTTTCATGCCAATAACGCCCGCATCAGCATGTGCCAACAATAGGGTGCGGAGAGTCGGTTTTCCCATTATGGAAACCTCCTTTAAAATTTCAATGCTTTAGTTATTGTTATAACAACAACTATAAAAAGACATTGTGCTCTATATTTTATCACAAAAATTATATTATGTAAATAAAAATGGGAAAATTTACTTAATTGATTGACAAACACAAACTATTGTTTTATAATGTAAAGGATTACAAAACATAGAAACATTGAATTAAATCAGGGGGCAAATATGCAAAATAGTATTATCATTAAAGGTGCAAAAGAGCACAATTTGAAAGATATTAATTTAGAAATTCCAAGAGATAAATTGGTGGTTATTACAGGACTTTCTGGTTCTCGGAAAATCATCACTTGCTTTTGACACTTTATATGCAGAAGGACAAAGAAGATATGTAGAAAGTTTATCTTCTTATGCAAGGCAGTTCTTAGGCTTGATGGAAAAACCAGATGTAGAATCTATTGATGGACTATCACCAGCTATTTCAATTGATCAAAAAACAACATCTAGAAACCCACGTTCAACAGTAGGAACAGTGACAGAAATTTATGACTATATTCGTCTACTATATGCACGTATTGGTGTACCACATTGTCCAAATTGTGGCAGAAAGATTGAAAAACAAACGATTGACCAAATTATTGACCAAGTCATGTCAATGAAAGAGGATACAAGAATACAAGTATTAGCACCAGTAGTTCGTGGCAGAAAAGGGGAATACACAAAACTATTACAAGACTTTCAAAAAGAAGGTTTTGTTCGTGTACGAATTGATGGAGAGACTTATGAATTATCAGATGATATTACAATTGATAGAAAGAAAAAACACAATATTGATTTAGTAGTAGATAGACTAGTGATTAAGCCAGATATTAGGACAAGGCTAACAGAATCAGTAGAAATTGCATTAAAATATGCCAATAATCTTGTAACAGTAGATATACTAGGAGAAAGAGAAATCTTGTTTAGTCAAAATTATGCTTGTCCAGATTGTGGAATTAGTATAGAAGAACTAACACCAAGAATGTTCTCTTTCAACAATCCTTTTGGAGCTTGCCCAACCTGTACAGGTATTGGATACTTAATGATAATGGATGAAAATTTAATCATTCCAGACAAGAATAAAACACTTTATGATGGTGTAAAAGCATTTGGCTCTAGCACAATGAAAAAAGGTGACACTATGGCTAAAATGTATTTCGAAAGCATTGCCAAACATTATAAGGTAGAAATTAAAGATGTACCAATAAAAAAATTGCCAAGGTGGTTTTTAGAGAAAATCCTATATGGTACAGGTGATGAAGTAATTGATTTTGAGTATTCTTCAGCAGCAGGTACTAGAAAGTTTAGCACGCCATTTGAAGGAGTACTTCCAACATTAGATAGAAGATATCATGAAACAAAATCTCAGGGAATGAGAGACTTCTATGAATTCTACATGAGCGAGAAACCTTGTTATGACTGCCATGGTGCAAGATTAAAAAAGGAGAGTTTATCTGTTAAAGTAGGAGAGAAAAATATTAATGAATTAACAGAGATGTCTATTGATAAAATTAAAGACTTTCTAAATGGGTTGGAGCTAAATAACAAAGACAAGATGATTGCAGACCAAATCTTAAAAGAGTTAAATAAGCGTTTACAATTTTTAATTGATGTTGGACTAGATTACTTAACGTTATCTAGGAGTGCAGGAAGTTTATCAGGAGGAGAAGCACAACGTATTCGTTTAGCAACGCAAATTGGTTCTGGATTAACAGGTGTACTATATATATTAGATGAGCCAAGTATTGGGTTACATCAAAGAGATAATGATAAGTTAATTGCGACATTGAAAAAACTAAGAGATTTAGGAAATACAGTTTTAGTAGTAGAACATGATGAAGATACCATGTATGCAGCAGACCAAATCATTGATATAGGTCCAGGACCAGGAGTTCATGGTGGGAAAGTAATTGCACAAGGAACTGCAGAAGAAATAAAATTGATAGAAGGTTCTATTACAGGACAGTACTTGAGTGGTAAAAAGCAAATTACAGTTCCAAAGAAAAGAAGAAAATCAAATGGAAAAGCAATTGAAGTAAAAGGTGCAACAGAACATAATTTGAAAAATGTTAATGTCAAATTTCCATTAGGACAATTTGTATGTGTTACAGGTGTTTCAGGCTCTGGAAAAAGTACGTTAGTCAATGAGATTCTATATAGAACAGCTGCAAAAGAAATTTATGGCTCTAATGAAAGACCTGGGGCATGTAAAGAAATAAAAGGATTAGAGAATATTGACAAAATTATTAATATAGATCAATCTCCAATTGGTAGAACACCACGTTCTAATCCTGCTACCTATACAGGTGTATTTGATATGATACGTGATATTTTTTCAAGTACAGAAGAAGCAAAACTTCGAGGATATGACAAAGGTAGATTTAGCTTTAATGTAACAGGTGGAAGATGTGAGGCTTGTAGTGGTGATGGTGTGTTAAAAATAGAGATGCACTTTTTACCAGATATTTATGTACCTTGTGAAGTATGTAAAGGAAAAAGATATAACAGAGAAACATTAGAGGTGAAGTATAAAGGAAAAACAATTGCAGATGTACTAGATATGACAGTAGAAGAAGCTTTAACCTTCTTTGAAAATATTCCAAGAATTAAGACCAAAATTCAAACTTTACATGATGTAGGACTTGGATACATTAAATTAGGACAACCTTCTACAACCTTATCAGGAGGAGAAGCACAACGTGTAAAACTTGCAACAGAATTATCTAAAAAGGCAACAGGCAAAACTTTATATATTTTAGATGAGCCAACAACTGGTCTTCATATTGCAGACGTTCATAAATTAGTAGATATTTTACAAAGACTGGTAGATACAGGTAATAGCATTATTGTTATTGAGCATAACCTAGACTTAATTAAGACAGCCGACTATATCATTGACCTAGGACCAGAAGGTGGAGAAAAAGGTGGACAAATTATTAGTGTAGGTTCTCCTGAACAGATTGTGAAAAATGAGCAAAGTTATACAGGTAAGTTCTTAAAGAAATATTTGGATAAGTTAGTGTAATTGTTATAATATAAGTGTATAAAACTGGAGGCAAGACATATTGTCTTGCCTCTTTAATTTTTTTAGAAGAATATGTAATAAGTGTAAAAGATGCAAAAGTAAATGGACATTCACGGAGAAAAACAAAAACATAACTTTAATAAAAAAGTTTCAAGAAAAAATGAGACTTTATATAAACAAAAGAAAGGGATATCAAAGTTTTAACCTTCATAGGTTAAAGAAAAATATGAATGTCCATTTATTTTTGCACCTTTTACTTAACTTCATTACATTACGCATAAGTTATCTGTAAGGTCGTTTCACTTCCAACAGCTAACTTAAAAGGAAACATAAATATTAACTATTTGCAGTTATTATTGTTGTTACTTCTTTCATTTTTGTTATTATTTTGATTATTCTTGTTGTTGTTATTGTTTCTGTTTTGTTTATTTTGATTTTCTGACATAAAGAACACCTCCATTTCTTTTTAGTAATATTATTTTGTACGAAAAATTGAAATTTTATTCAAAAAATAATATAATTAAAGTAACTTAAAAAAATTATAATTTTATAAATATATTTATAAAGAAAAAATGATAGAATGGATACAACCAATAGAAAGGACAAAAATTATGCAACAAAAGCCAAAGATAGATAGAAAAAAAGTTGTAAGAAGAGTGATATTAGTACTTTTAGTATTACTTTTGATTATTTTGATTAAACGAGTTGTTTATAGGCAGATGAAGAATGATAATGAACTTACAAGTAGTAGTCAAACAGAGATATTAGGAAAAGATGATAATAATATTAATAGCAATATTCCTAAAAATGAATTAGAAGATAAACCAGTACACAAAATAACAGTAGTTTTGAAGAAAGAGAATGAGTTATTAGAAGGAAATAAAGAAGATGAGAAAAAAGAAGTAGAATTAGATTGGAATTTGCTATTAGTAAATACAAATAATAAGATGCCAGATGGATATAAAGTTCAATTAGGCAATATTGACCAATATAGGAGTTTTGATATAAGAGCAATTCGACATTTAACTCAAATGATAAATGATATTAGATATGCAGGAATTACAAATATATGGATACAGTCGGCTTATAGAAAGCCAGAAGATCAAGAGATATTATTTGAAAAACAAGTACAAGCTTATATTTATCAAGGATATAGTGAGAAAAGTGCTAGAGAATTAACAGAAAAAATTATTAATAAGCCATGGCATAGTGAGCATAATTTGGGACTAGCTGTAGATTTTAATTATGTGAATAGAGAATTTGAAAATACAGCAGCCTTCCAGTGGCTACAAGAAAATGCTCAAAATTATGGATTTATTTTGCGATATGAAGAAGAAAAAGAAGAGATTACCAAAGTAAGCTATGAACCATGGCATTGGAGATATGTAGGAGAAGAGCATGCAAAAAAAATGAAAGAGCAAAATTTATGTTTAGAAGAATATATTGAGAAAATAACAAATTGATTAATCATACAAATATTAAATTATAATAGTAAACTTCCAAAAAATGCAAAAGTATGGTATAATCATCAAAAAGTTAAGAAGGAGAGAAGGTTAGAAAATCTAACATTCACACAAAAAAATGCAAAATTTAGTGATAGGAATAGAAGGATATGTTGGGGCAGGAAAAACTGCCATATGTAAAAAACTACTAAATGAAATACCAAATAGTATTTTACTACAAGGTGGGAACCTATATCGTGGAATTGCTTATGCTTTGCTACGTTCGGGTGCTAACCTAGAAGAATTAAAGCAAAACATGAAGCAAACAGACATAAAGCAAATTATGGAGAAACTAAAAATTCAAATTGCAATCGAAAATAGAGATACTGTTATTTATATGGATGGAAAAAAGATAGAAGAAGAACTTTTACAATCAACTTCTTCATCTTTAGCCGTTTCTGAGATTAGCAATGTGGCAGATAATCAAAACTTTTATTTGTTTGGAAGAAAAATTATTGAAGAATTCAAGGCTAAATTCAACGTGATTGTTTCAGGAAGAGATTTAATGAAAATCTATCCAGATTTAGATTATCATTTCCTAGTAACTGCTTCTTTAGATGAACGTGTTAGAAGAAAGTGCATAAAATATAATGAAACAATTAGTCAAGAAGAAGTGAGACAGAATATTATTCAAAGAGATAAAGTACAAGAACAGTCAGGTTATTATCAGGAATATGAAAATACAATCGTGGTAGATGTTACCAACTGTAAAACAATTGAAGATTCGGCAAAAGAAGTGCTAAAGCATATTAGTTTATAGCTTGAACTTAGATATAAAAGGGAGAAAAGAAATTATGGGTTATCGAAATGAAAAATTAGAAGAATTTGAACAATATATAACAGGAAAAAAGGTAGCAATTATAGGATTAGGAGTAAGCAATATACCATTATTGGATTATTTTTATAGCTTACACTGTATGGTTAGCGTTTTTGACAAAAGAGAAGAAGAAAAGTTAGATAAGCAAGCAATAGAAAAAATCCAAAATGCAGAATTTGAATTGTATACAGGGCCAGATAGTATGAAACATTTAATTGGTTTTGATGTTATCTTCCGTTCGCCAAGTTGCAGACCAGATACTCCAGAAATTGTAAAAGAATTAGAAAGAGGAGCAATTTTAACCTCTGAAATTGAAATGTTAATGCAAACATGCCCTAGTACTATTATTGGAATTACTGGAAGTGATGGGAAAACAACAACTACTAACTTGATTTATCATATTTTAAAAGAAAAAGGGTATCATTGTTATTTGGGTGGCAATATTGGGATTCCCCTATTTACAAAGGTAAAAGAAATGAAACCAGAAGACATGGTGGTGTTAGAACTTAGTAGTTTTCAATTAATGGATATGCAAGTAAGTCCACATATTTCGGTTATTACTAATATTTCTCCAAATCATTTAGATATTCATAAATCTTATGAAGAATATATAGATGCTAAGAAAAATATTTTTAAGTATCAAAATGAAAATGATATTTTAGTGATTAATTATGATAATACTATTACAAGAGAATTTAAAGCAGAGACTAAAGGGAAAACTATATATTTTAGTAGAAAACAAAAGCTAGAAGATGGTGTGATTTGTGATGGTGGTATTGTTAAATCTTGTGAGGAAAAAGTAAGAAGACATATTTTAAATACAAAAGACATCTTACTTCGAGGGGTACATAATCATGAAAATATCTGTAGTGCTATTGCGGCAACAGCTAGCTTAGTAGAACCTGAAATTCAGGCAGATGCCATTAAAAAGTTTAAAGGTGTTGAACATAGATTAGAGTTTATAAAGGAATTAAATGGCGTAAAATGGTACAATGATTCGATAGGAAGTTCGCCAACAAGAACAATTGCAGGCTTAAATGCTTTTTCAGAAAGAATTGTACTAATTGCAGGTGGATATGATAAGCATTTAGATTATACTCCTATCGCAAAACCTATTGTTGCTAATGTTAGCAAATTAATTTTAATGGGCGCAACCGCTCCAAAGATAGAAGAAGTAGTAATACAAGAACTAGAAATGCAAGGAAAAGAACTACCAATCTATCATTGTAATACTTTACAAGAAACAGTGCAAAAAGCATATGAAATAGCAAAGGAAGATGAGATTGTGCTATTCTCTCCAGCAAGTGCAAGTTTTGATATGTTTAAGAATTTTGAAGAAAGAGGAGAAATGTTTAAAGAGTTAGTGCAGAAAATAGAAGAATGAAATAAACCAAGAAAGGAATTAAATAATGTATCAATTAGCAGAAAAAAATAAGGTAATGAGTTTATTTCACAAAGGACAAAGTGTTTCACAAATTAGACTGAAATCAAATGTATCAAAATCTACTTTGTATCGTTGGAAAGCAGAGTATGATACAACAGGGAAGATTATTGAATATATCAGAAAGGGGAATTTAGAGGCAGCAAAAAGAGAAATATCACAATTTCAAGAAGGTCATAAAAAGTCCAGCGTACTTTTAACAGGAAAGGTGATTAATCAATTTATTCATTTTGATTATTTAGATGATGCGGAGGAACTAGCTAAAGAACTCTTGAAGCAAAATCCTAATGAACTATCAGTAAGAAGTCAGCTAGTTAAAATAGCTAAGCGAAAAGGAGATTGGGAAGAAGTAGAAAGACTAAGCAGAGAGATATTGGCATTAGAACCTAGTAATCTACTATCAAGAAACCAGCTAATTACAATAGCTATGCGAAAAGAAGACGAGGAAGAAGTAGAAAGACTACGTAAAGAAATATTAGCATTAGATCCTAATAATCTATCGTTAAGAAGTCAGCTAGCTAAAAAAGCTAAGAAAAAGGGAGACTGGGAAGAAGCAGAAAGACTAAGTAGAGAGGTGTTAGCATTGGAACCTAATGATATGCCAGCAAGAATTCAGCTAACTGAAATAGCTAGGCGAAAAGGAGACTGGGAAGAAGTAGAAAGACTATGCAAAGAGAGATTAGCAATAGAACCTAATGATATGCCAGCAAGACGTCAAATAGAATTATGTGAAAAAATGAAAAAGGGACAACAACGAAGAAGTGACAGGGGAAGTCGAAGAACGAATCAAAAAGATGAGGAAACTCCAAAGAAAGGGCATTCAATTCAACATAATGTCCAAGTTATTAGAAGACAAATTAGAGAAGGAACGTTTTCATTAGATGATATTGAACAAAGAAATAAGGAAATGCAAGAAATGGGAATTGAAGAAACGCAAAGAAATCTTTTAATAGCAGAAGCATATGAAAAACAAAATTTTCCAAGACAAACAAAAGTATATTTAAAAAGAGCACTTCAAAGTACACAGGATCCAAAGCAACAAAAGGCAATTAAAGCTTTGATCGAAACTGCCCAAGCAAAGAAGAAACCAGGGCAGCAGATTGATCCATGGAATATTAGTACAGCTATAATTTCGAGTAAGAGTAATGTACAAGTATCTAAAGTACCAGATGAAAAGTAAAAGTGTCACATATTTTTTTACCATACATATGATATACTAAAAGGAGGTATCATATGTATTATCAAAACTATGAAGACTATATGCGACAAGTATTAGGGTATCCAATAAATGATCCTAATATTTATGAAACATATGATTATAGGAATGAACGGCATGTATCAAGATACATATTCTTCAAGAAATCAGATAGCAATTAGTTTATCTGAAGAAGAAATGAGGAAATGCTATCCTGAAATTTATCATCTAGTAAATCCAATGGTTTGTAAGGTATGTGAAACTAATACAGAGCCAATTACAAAAGAATTAATAGAAAGAATGACAGATGAAGTTTATATGGCTATTGAGGATACATCAACAACAGTAAATATTAGAGTGAATACTCCAAAAGTGGAAGAGAAGAGAGTTTCTAGCTCTAATGTAAACCGAAATAACGGTGAGGAAAATAGAACTTCTAAAGCAAGGAATGAAAGAGTTAGCAAAAGTATAAATAGCAGTTCCGAGAATAGAGAGTCTAATATAGTAAATGTTTCTGCAGAGGGAAATAGAGATGCTATAACAGGTGAGACAAGACGTTCTAACTCAACATTAAGAGATTTAATTAAAATTTTGATTTTAAATCAGATATTTGGAAATAGACCCAGACCACCAAGACCACCACATCCACCGTTCCCAGGTGGGCCAGGAAGACCACCTTTTCCAGGAGGGAGACCACCAATGGGCCCAGGGGGTAGACCTCCAATGATACAACCAAGAGAATATCCAGATTTTCTTTAAAATCACATTTTGAAAAATAAAATGTAAAAAAATGGAAAGATATACAAAAACATATTGTATATCTTTCTTTGTTTGAGAAAAAATAATAATAGAATACTTTTAAAAATCAAAAATATATTAAAGCCTATTGAAAAATTAATATATTTTAAAATTGATAAAAGTTTTGTTATTTAGAAAAATGAAAGGTAGGTAAAAAAATGAAGGTAAAAGATTGTATGTGTGATGAAGTTTGTTGTGCTACACCAAATAGTACCGTTCAAGAATGTGCTACTATGATGTGTAATAAACATATTGGATGTGTTCCAGTATGTGACAATACTCAAAATGTAGTTGGATTAATTACAGATCGTGATATTATTTTAAGATGTGTTGCCTGCAATAAAGACCCTAAAAGTACGCCAATTAGTGAAATTATGACTTGTAATCCTTGTTGTTGTACACCAGAAGTAGAGGTGACAGAAGCAGAAAAATTAATGTCTGAAAATCAAGTAAAAAGAATTCCTGTTGTAGAGAATAATAAAATAGTTGGTATTCTGACATTAGGAGACTTAGCTGCAAATGCACAAGTTGATGACAATGGTGTTGATAATACTTTAAATAATATTTGCAAATGCAATGGAAAAAATGCAGAGTAATAGAAATTGTTAGAATAAAAAGGGGAAGCCTAAAGATATAGGCTTCCCTCTCTATTAAATATTCATAATAGAGACTAATTAGAGTATCCCAAAAGTTTTCCGATCTCTTCATCAAAGATTCCTGCCTCATCTAAAATGTTGGCAATGATATCTTCACTTGTGATGATTCGCTGTATTACTCCTTTCCCTTCAACTTCAATCTTTAGAATAAGAGTTACTTTTTGGTCGGCATTTTTTGACATACTGTTTATGCTCCTTTCAAACATACTATATAACTATTATATAGTAATTTTACATAATTTTCAACAATCATAATAAAAGAAATTATTAAGAATTGACAGACTGGGCATAACTTTGTATAATTAGCACATAATAGAAGGAGGAGGAAAGCGACCATGATTATTGATATGAATTATTGGGGAAGAGTGCTAAAGAATATTGTTGTTTTAGCCTTGACTGTACTAGGTGTCTATTTGGGATTTAAGCTAGCCATATTTTACATGCCATTTCTAATAGCTTTCATTATTGCTTTAATGTTAGAACCTTGTATCCGTTTTATTATGAAAAAGACAAAATTAAAAAGAAAAGCAAGTTCCATTTTAGTTTTTGTGATAGCAATTATTATTATAGTAGGTTTGCTAGTTTGGGCGGGAGTTACTATCGTATCAGAAGCTTCTAACTTGTTAACCAGTCTAAATGAATATTTTGAAAAAGGATATGCACTAGTGCAAGATATGCTTTCAAAGATTGATTTTAGCAGATTGCAAATACCAGAAAATATTATGAATACGATACAAGAATCTGCTATAGAGTTTTTAGGAACACTAACAGAATGGGCGAAAAATGCTTTAACAGGAGCAATTAATTTTCTAACTTCTATTCCAACAATTGGTGTTTACACAGTTATAACATTACTGTCTTTGTATTTTATGTGCGTGGATAAGGTGTATATGATAGATCAACTAGAGCATCATATGCCACAAACATGGGTAAAGAAAATAGGAGTTCATTTAAAGGGATTAGTTAAGTCATTAGGAAGTTACTTAAAAGCAGAACTTACCTTGGTACTCATTTCATTTGTTATATCTGTTATTGGATTATATATTTTCCATTTTGTAGGGCTAAATGTAGAGTATCCTTTATTAATGGCATTAATTATAGGGTTTGTAGATTTATTACCAATTTTCGGTTCTGGTACATTTATGCTTCCTTGGGCAGTCCTTACTGCTTGTACAGGGGATTTTACCTTAGCAATTGCTATTTTAGTATTATGGGCAATTATGTCTGTTGTAAGACAAATGATAGAACCCAAGATTGTAAGTGGACACATTGGAATTCATCCGATTTTTACATTAATTGCTATGTACACAGGTTTCAAATTTATAGGTGTATTAGGAATGATTATAGGCCCTATTTTACTAATTGTTTTGAAAAATATCTTTGCTGCATTTATAGATAAAGGGGTATTTAAATCAATTTTTGAAAGATAGAGAATGACTTTAAACTAACAAAATAAATTATAAAGAATAAACTATAAAAAGAACTAACAGGAGAAGAAAAGAATGGAATTGACAACCACATATATTATTTCACAAATATTTGCAATACTTATGTATGTATTGCTAGCATCAACATATTATTTAAAAAACAGAAGGATTGTGCTAATCATTAATATTTTATCAATGATAGCACAAGCCATTTCTTTTATCTGTCTAAAAGCCTATACTGGATTAGCGATGGATATAGTTGCCATTATCCGTAATATTGTTTTTATGGTAGATGAAAAGAAAAATGGCAAAAGAGAACAAAATACCAAAAAAGATATTAGTATTTTAGCACTCTTATATGTTATCACTATAGTGCTAAGTGTATTTACTTATAACGGACTTCCTAGCCTATTTTCAGTATTAGGAACATTTTTATACACATACTCTATATGGCAGAAAAATACAAACACCTATAAATTGCTTGGAATTCCAACAAGTATGTCATGGATAGCATATAATATTTATATTAAATCTATTTTTGGTGGTATCTTAGAGGGAATTGTACTACTTTGTTCTGGAGTAGGATATTTATTAGCTAAAAGAAAAGCAAACAAAGTAGAGAGTGTACAACCTAATATACAGAAGTAGAAGTGGTTACAAAGGAGTCATCAGGAGGATATACATATTCTTCAGATGGCTTTTCTATTTTTTGTATCTTTTCAATTTGAAGGATAGGCATTTCTCCATGATAATTTCCTTTTGTGATTTTGCCTTCAATTTCTATCCAGCTATTATCTTCATATTTCATAGCTTCTTCAAATTCACATAAAAAGCCTACAACAACAGTTTGGAAATCAGAAGAAACAATCATATTTCTACCTAAAACAAATTGTGTTTGCTTAAAATCTATCATACGATAAACAAAACCAGAAAATTTGATTTTTTGGTCAATATACTGGTTGGTATTTTCATGAACTGCCTTCAAAACATTTGTATAATTGTTAACGCTTAGTTCTTGAACTTCTTCTGATTTAATCGTATCGTTTGTTTTGAAAAAATTATTACCTAAAATACGATAACAGACGATTGCAGTAATAATAAGAATAGCTACAAAAAGCAAGCCTAATAAAATTTTACCTAACTTATTTCCATTAACTTTTAAATTACAAATAAACATACATTTCCATCCTTTTTAGTTTTTATAAATATATGTAATAGGAAAGAAAGATATGTCGTAGAAGATAAAAAATAAGTGAGAATTACTCAAGAAGATTTATTTTCTTGGTAATTCTCACTTGAGCTATGTTACTTATAACATCGCCAATATAACATGTTAAAAAAATCAGAGACAAATGTCAGAGTAGAAGAGTGTCTTAAAGCTTTGGAATAAAAGCAGCTTTCCAAAGTAGCAAGCAACCAAGCATTTCCATAAGTGGAAGAAAGGGCAGAAAGCTCAACTTTTTGATAACTGTATATCGTTTCTAAAACTGCCTCATCTCCCAAAAGAAAACTGATTTCATATGCTTTAGGCTCAGAAATGAGCGTTCGTACACACTCAAAAGCAAAGCTACAAGATCTTTTTTCTGTACGAGAAAATACGGACATAAGAGCACACATTAAGCAGGATGCTACATCAAAATCCGTAAAGTCAAATCGAGAGGACTTACAAATTTGTGCCAAAGACTGAATATATAAGTCAAAGTCCTTTACCCATGTTTCGTCCAAATCAATTGTTTTATACTCTGGCTTAGATAGTATACTTTGAACCAAATCCACATAATATTGATACTTCTTTTGATAGTCCAAGAGTGTTCGCCTCTGTAGTTTTTTCTTTGCTTTGAAATCTTTATAGTCGGAATAACAAATAGGAAAAACTATAATAAGTACAAAAGTTAGTGTTGAAATCGCTCCAATAGTATTTCTCACTCGTTCAAGACCATACGCACTGAAACAGGGAAGTTTAACAGCGATAGGCGCAAAGTATACAGGTACAAAGAATACAAAAAACAGCATCAACGCAATTGCTGCCACTGCTGAGGTACCATAAAAATGCCTCTTCCGAAACTCCTTCATTTTTTTTAACATATTATTTTCTCCCTTCAAAAATTATTTTTTAAGGATATTTGCTACTTGCCATTTAACATATTTCGCATGGCTACGAAGAATGAAGAAATTATAGCATAAAATGATAGGAATTACAAATTTTCCTTGCGATTTTTTAGCAAAAGTGATATAGTAACAAAGAATATTATGATTAAAGTTAGGAAGGATGAAAGCAATGGGATTATTTAAAACATACAGTGAAAAGGAAGTAAAGAGAGTAAAGCCAATTGTAGAGAAGATTAACAGTTTAGAAGAAGAATTTCAAAAATTAACAGATGAACAATTATGTGGCAAAACAGTAGAATTTAAAAAGCAATTAGAAGAAGGTAAAACTTTAGATGACATTTTACCAGAAGCATTTGCAACTGTTAGAGAGGCATCAAAAAGAGTATTAGGAATGAGACACTTTGATGTCCAATTAATTGGTGGTATTATTCTTCATCAAGGAAGAATTGCAGAAATGAAAACAGGTGAAGGTAAAACATTAGTTGCTACATTACCTGTGTATTTGAATGCTCTAACAGGAAAAGGTGTGCATGTAATTACAGTTAATGACTATCTAGCTAAAAGAGATAGTGAATGGATGGGAAAAGTATATAAATTTTTAGGATTAACAGTAGGACTAGTTGTTGCAGGAATGGAACCAGAGGCTAAAAGAGATGCATACCATGCAGATGTTACTTATGGTACTAACAACGAATTTGGTTTTGACTATTTAAGAGATAATATGGTTATTTACAAAGAGCAATTAGTTCAAAGAGAATTAAATTATGCTATCGTTGACGAAATTGATAGTATTTTAGTAGACGAGGCTCGTACACCACTTATTATTTCTGGACGTGGAACACAGTCATCAGATTTATATAAAAAGGCTGATAACTTTGTTAGAAGACTAACACCAAAAGTTATTGTAGAAGAAGATTTAAAAGATGAAGAACAAGCAGAAGACAATGAAAACTATGACTACATTGTTGATTTGAAGGCAAAATCAGCTTCTTTGACACAAAAGGGTATTGAAAAAGCAGAAAGAGAATTTAATTTAGAAAACTTCAATGATATTGAAAATTCTGAATTAGTGCATAACGTTAACCAAGCTTTAAGAGCACATGGTATTATGAAAAAAGATATTGATTATATCGTAAAAGATGGAGAAGTATTAATTGTAGATGAATTTACAGGACGTATCATGTATGGAAGAAGATATAATAATGGACTACATCAAGCAATTGAAGCAAAAGAACATGTTAAAATTGCAGATGAATCTAAAACACTTGCAACCATTACCTTCCAAAACTACTTTAGAATGTATGATAAGTTATCTGGTATGACTGGTACTGCGATGACAGAAGAAGAGGAATTTGAAGAAATCTATCATTTAGATGTTATTGAAATTCCAACCAATAAGCCAATGATTCGTGATGACCATCATGATATCATTTATAAAAATGAAGATGCTAAATTTAGAGCAGTGATTCAAGATATTAAAGAAAGTCATGAAAAAGGACAACCAGTTCTAGTTGGTACAGTTTCTATTGAAAAATCTGAAAAATTGAGTAACTTGCTAAAAAAAGAAGGAATTAAACATGAAGTATTAAACGCTAAATTCCATGAAAAAGAAGCTGAAATCATTGCACAAGCAGGTAAATATGGAGCTGTTACAATTGCAACAAACATGGCAGGTCGTGGTACTGATATTATGCTTGGTGGTAATAGTGAATATCTAGCAAAACAAGAAATGAGAAGACAAAGATATACAGAAGAACAACTAGAACAAGCAACAGCTTTTAATGAAACACAAGATCAAAATATTTTAGAGGCAAGAAAGAAATTCAAAGAGCTAGAAGAGAAATTTAATCAAGAAATTAAAGAAGAAAAAGAAAAGGTACTTGCAGCAGGTGGACTAAAGATTATTGGTACAGAAAGACATGAATCTAGAAGAATTGATAATCAGCTTCGTGGACGTAGTGGACGTCAAGGAGATCCAGGAGAGTCAAGGTTTTATATTGCATTAGATGATGATTTAATGAAAATATTTGGTGGAGATGCGATTACTAGAGTATATAACACATTGGGTGCAGACGAGGATATGCCACTAGAATCTAAATTACTTTCTAATGCAGTAGAAACTGCTCAAAAGAAGGTAGAAGGACAAAACTTTAGTATTCGTAAAAATGTTCTACAATATGATGATGTTATGAATGTTCAAAGAGGAACTATTTATGATCAAAGAAGAAGAGTTCTTGATGGAGAAGATTTAAAGACTAATGTATTAAATATGATAGATAATTTAGTGGAAGATACCGCTATGGAATACTTATCAGAAGTAGCCGATTTTAATTTGGATGCATTTATGCAAGAAATAGCTATTAACTTTGGTATTACAGAATTAGAGTCTACTAAAAAAGATAAGATTGTATTAAATGAAGTAACTCAAGAACTAAAAGAAAAAGCACATCAAATTTATGAGCAAAAAGAACAAGAAATAGGTAGCGATAACATGAGAGAACTTGAAAGAGTTATTATGTTAAAAATTGTTGATGATAGATGGATGGACCATATTGAGGCAATGGACGAACTGAAAAATGGTATTGGTCTTCGTGCTTATGGTCAAAAAGACCCTGTTGTTCAATACAGAATGGAAGGGGCAGACATGTTTGACCAAATGAATTTAGATATTCAGACAGATGTTATCAAATTCTTGATGAATGCTAGAAAAAGAGAAGAGAACTTACAAAGAACAACTTCAGTCAAAATTACAGGAGAAGGATTTGAAGATACATTAAGAGATTTAGATACACAAGCTCCTAGAAAATCAGGTGGAAATATGACAGTTGTTAATACTGCACCAAATGTAGGAAGAAATGACGCTTGTCCTTGTGGTTCAGGAAAGAAGTATAAGAATTGTTGCGGAAAATAGCCTATTACAGCGGTTGCAGAGATGTAAAAAAGGCAAATGTCAGCATTTTGTCATCCTAAATTTTAAGTTGTTGACAGTTTTTAGATAGAGTATACAAATAAATCGACAAAATTAGAGGCTAACTATTAAAAGTCAATAGTTATTTCCGAAAAAAATTAAAAAAGTTTTTTATTAAAAAATTTGCATGCTAAATAAATCTTTAAAAATTAATTTTTTTAAAGATTTAAGATAAATTGATTTATCTTAATAAAGATGGATCAAAAGATATATTTTTAGTTTCAAGAATGTAAATAACTCTAATTAGTTTTTTACACACATGAGATAAAGCAACTCTATGACATTTACCTTCAGTACGTTTCTTAAAATAAAAGTCATAGAATATATGGTTATTTGCAATAACAACCATTGCTACATTCATTAAAGCATAGCATAAATAGCCAGAACCACGCTTAACCATTTTTCCTTTTGAAGACATAGTACCAGACTCAATAATACCTGGTTCTAATCCAGCAAAAGAAAGCATTTTACTAGGATTAGGAAATTTAGAAATGTCTCCAAATTCAGAAATGATTGTAGCACAAGAATTTACACCAATTCCTGGAATAGAAAGCGTTGGTGGATTAAGTTCCTTGACAATTGTAGAAATTTGATTATCTATTGAATCAATTTTAATATCAATTTCTTTATACAGATTAAGAAGAATTTGTAATTGTAATTCAAATACTTCATTAGATTCTCCAATGGTGTTTTTAGCTAAATCTTTTAATTTAATGAATTTTGAATAAGTAAAATGACTACGAGATAATGATTTTAAAGTATCAAAGTCTTTCATATTAGCAATTTTATCTGGTGATTTATATTTTTCAAGGATATACAAAGATGTAGCTGAAAATCTATTGCTAAAGAAAGGTTTAAATTCTGGAAAAATAATATCAAGAACATTAGTCATTTGAACCATATACTTACTTCTTTGCTTAACTAAAGTTTCTCTTAATCTAGATAGTGATTTCATTGAATATTTATGATAAAATAGTTTTGAATTTGGCTTATATGGAACAGATAAAAGTTTTTGAGCAATGGTCATTGCATCAACTTTATCAGTTTTAGTCTTTCTTAAAGATAAAGATTTAGAAAATTCTTTAACTAAAAGAGGATTAAATTCCATAAAAGTATAATTGTTTTTTTCTAAAAACAATTTCAAATTCAAACCATAATGTCCAGTAGCTTCTAAACCGATGTGGACATTAGAGTTATCATAGGGTTTCAGCAAATCAAGAAATTGTTGAAATCCTTTTTTAGTATTTTCAAAAGATAAGTTTTCTACGATAATTTCACCTAAGTCATTGCAGATGAAACAATCGTGTTTGTATTTAGATATATCTATTCCAACATATATCATATACATGCACCTCCTTGGTTAGATTTTTAGCACTGTTTGTTTGCCACAAAACTTTCTACCTTGTATCCTCGCGATTATAATAAAACATCAAAGTGTTAACTAACTAATCAACAATTAAAATAAAAAATCTGTGGTTTGAGCCTCCAAAAACAGTCAAAGCTGTAGAAAAATAGGAACAAATCCACAGTGCAAATATATTATACAAAATTTAAAAAGAAAGGAGAGTATAATTACGATATTTTGTATGTTTTAATTATACGAGGTAAATATGATAAAAAATATAATTTTCGATTTGGGTAATGTAATTGTACAAAATCCCAATATAGAGATAGTAAAAGAATTTTTTAAAGAAGAAAAAGATGCCATAAATTTTAACGAATATATTTTCAAGTCAGAATTTTGGAAACTAATGGACTTAGGAAAAATGAATAATTTAGAAATAGCGAATGCTATAAAAGAAGAAAAACTTGTAGATGTAACCAACTATGATGAAGTTGAAAATTTTATGCTAAATTGGTTTACTAAATGTAATGTAAATTTTGAAACAATGGAAATAGGAAAGAGGTTAAAACAAAAAGGTTATAACATATATATTTTGTCAAATATGTCAAAAGCTACTTTTGAATATTTTTCTAAAAAATATGAATTTTTCACTATGGTAGATGGAGCAATTGTGTCTGCATATGAAGGAATAAAAAAACCGGATTCAAAAATATTTGAATTACTATTGGAAAGATATTCTCTAAATGCCGAAGAATGTATACTAATTGATGATGACGATACTAATAAAACTTTAGAAGTTGCAAATTTTATTGGAATAAATGGAAGAAGAGTCAATTCTAATGATTCAGATGATGTAATAGAACTTTTAAAAGAAAACAATATAGAAATAAGGTAATCCCCACCAATAAATGGGATCTGTAAAATATAATAAATTTTCTTGAAATTATTGACATAATGAATAAAAAAATAGTATAATAAATATACTAAAAGAGAATAGCTATTTATAATTCGAGTGTTTCGCAACTCAATCAAAAATGGCGAACGATATATTCGAGGTTTCACACCTCATGAAATATAGTGAACAATATATTCGAGTTAATGCTAACTCAAAACAAAATAGCATAATTTAATTGATGGGGGTTAAAATTTAGGTTTTAATCCTCATTTTTATGTTATAAGGAGATGTTGCAATGAAATTAAAATTTTATGAAGTAGATATTGAATATATAAAATATTTAAAAGAAAATGGTGATAATAAGATTCCTAATATTGAATATGAAAAACATAAAAAATTCTTTTGTGGAATAGTACTTACAATAAATAATTTTAATTATTTTGCTCCAGTTTCTTCTTATAACAAAAAGGCTCATACTACATTTTTAATTATGGATAAAGATAAAAAGACAAAAGAACTAAAACCGATATCTTCATTAAGATTTTCTTTTATGTTTCCATGTCCAATAGAATACTTAAATCAAAAAGATTTTTCTAAAGAAGATGAAAAGTATCAAGTTTTATTAAGAAAAGAATTACACTATTGTAATATAAATAGAGAGAAGATTAAAAAGTTAGCAAATCAAGTATATAAATTAGGATTAAATGAAGTAAGTAGAAAAAGATTTAATATATGTGATTTTAAAAAGTTAGAAAAAAAGTGTTTAGAATATCTGGATAAAAAGAATATTTAATTTTTATATTTAAACTATTGTGTAAAAAGAAAAAATAAGATATTATAAATAAAAAGATAATATTGTCGGCAATTTGTCATTATTAAGTAACTTTTGATAAAAGATAACAAATGTTAATAAATGATGATAAACTTTAAATGTTCTTTGTCCTAAGCAAGATTGTGGCGATAGCAAAGGTTAATAAAATTGAAGAAAAGACAAAATTTTTTTGCTTTTGAGAGCTTGTGGTTTAGGAAAGAAGTATAAGAACTGTTGTGGAAAATAGAAGAAAGTTCATTTAATAGCATATTGCAAGTAAATACTGGCAGAAGTAAAAATGCCAATGTCAGCATTTTGCTATTATAAAATTTAAGTTATTGATAGGTTTTAAGCTCATTAAAATAAATTAATAAGGTTGGAGATAAAATGGAAGAAAAGTTTGCAAAACCTGCTATAGGAGCCATTGTAGAAAGAGAGATAAATGGTAAAAAGCATATTATTGTTCAAGAAAGATGGAAAGAAGATGGAGACGAAACGAATGGCTTATATGAATTACCAGCAGGAAAAATAAGAGAATATGAAGATGCTTATGATACAGTAAGAAGAGAAGTGTTTGAAGAGACTGGGCTAAAGGTTACTAAGATATATGGAGAAGAGGAAAAGAAATATAGTGAAGAAACTAGTACAATAAATTTTATGCCCTTCTGTGTGACACAAAACTTAGAAAATGCATATTCAATAATATGTAATCATTTTATCTGTGAAGCAGAAGGAGAACCTGTAACAGAAACTAATGAGTCAAGGCATATTAGATGGATAGCAATTGAAGAGTTAGCAGAATTACTAAGAAATAATCGAAATAAGTTCTTTATTATGAATGTAGATGCATTAGAAAAATACTTGACATTAAATCAGCTATAAAGAATAGTTATAAAAGAAAATAGAGGAAATAGATGTGGCAAAGTTTAGTAGTAATATAGAGATTGATAAAAATAGTATATGTTATGGAAACGAAATTTTAAAAATTTCGAATATATCAAGAACTTGGATTTTTAGATTTCAAAATAAAGAGAAAAAAGCTCATGATATAGAAAAATTAAAATATGAGGAAGCAAAGAAACAATATGAATCTATGGAACAATATAATAAAAATAGCTGGATAAAAAGATATACAATTACTTGTATAATTACAGGGATTTTTTCTATTTATTTATTAGAAACAACTTTATGGGGATTATTACTGTCTGCTATTAGTGCGATATGTGGTTTTCTTGCCGTGAAAAAGTATCGAAAAGATATTAAATATGATAAGGCACCACCTGAAGAAAAGGAATTTCCAAATAAATTCGGTTTAGGAATAGAAATGAATTCAGGTTATGTAGCAATATTTGCAGCTGAAGGAGAAAAGGGGGTACATGCTCTAAAAAAACTCCAAAATGATTATCCTTAAAAATTCAAAAAAGAAGAAGCGATTACCAATCGCCTCTTCTTGCTAGGATAAGTTGCGTGATACTGTTGTAATTAATGCTTCTTCTTTTCGATAAGCTCCATGGCTTTCTCGTAAGGAAGTAGCTGGACTCCGCTGTTCAGAACAAGGAACATGCCGTTGAGGCTGTTTTCCTCTTCATCAACATCGATGTCTGTCTTCTGGGTGTCTTTTGCTTCTTGGTTTTTCTTGTCCTTGGTTTTCTTCTGCTTTTTCTCAGGGCGTCCAATTGCCTTAATCTCAATGCCGAGCGTGCCGTCGTCATGTTCCTTACTCTCAACAATCAAGCAAGCCTTTTTGCCGAGTAGTTCATCCTGCCAACCATTGCCAGAAATGTCCAGAAGCTGCAGGATAATGTCCAGCTCCTGCATATCCAACTCATCTGTCCAGTTCAGAGCGATCCCCGGATTGAGGAAAAAGCTTTCGCTGGTGCTTTTAAAGATGATGTGGAACTTCTTGGGGTTGACCTTCAGAAAGGTACCGACCTGACGGATGCGAGAATTGATTTTGAAAATAGACATGGTGTAAGCCTCCCTAGTAATATAAAACGCATTTCTACGCTTAAGATTAATACTATTATAGCATACTTAACATAAAATGTCAAAAAAGTAACTTGATTGTTGTAGATTTTAGTGATATGATAGGAAAAAATAGACTATTTTAGTATAAAAAAGGGGTGAAAATAGTAATGATAGAACTTGAAGAAAATACTAGAAAACTGCAAGATTTAAAAGATAGATTGCTAAAGATAGGTGATTCACTTTGATGTAGTAAATCAAGAGAAAGAATTAAAACTTTTAGAAGAGCAAACTATGAATAACAACTTTTGGAATGATACTGAAAATAGTTCAAAAGTATTAAAAAAAATTAATGGGATAAAATCTAAAATAGATGGGTTCAAAAAACTTCAAATAGAATTAAACAATATTTTGGAAATGAATGAATTATTAGAAATAGAGCCAGATGAAGAAATGGCTAAAGAGGTTATTAGATCTACTTCTAGTAGTGAAAAAGAGATTGAAAAACTAGAAATTACTACCTTATTATCAGGAAAATACGATAACAATAACGCTATTATTACTATTCATCCAGGAGCAGGGGGAACAGAGGCTCAAGATTGGGCCGAAATGCTATATCGAATGTACAGTAGATGGTCAAATGCACATGGATATGAATTGAAAGAGTTAGACTATTTAGAAGGTGAAGAGGCAGGTCTTAAAAGTGTTACATTTTCCGTTAATGGAGATTATGCTTATGGCTATTTAAAAGGAGAAATGGGAGTACATCGTTTGGTTAGAATTTCCCCTTTTGACAGTGGAGGAAGAAGACATACTTCTTTTGCTTCTATAGAAGTGTTACCCGAAATTACAGATGATATTGAATTAGATATTAATCCAGATGATATTAAAATGGATGTGTATAGGGCTTCAGGAGCAGGAGGACAACATATTAATAAGACTTCATCTGCAGTAAGATTAACACACATTCCAACAGGAATTGTTGTAGCTTGTCAAACAGAGCGTTCTCAATTCCAGAATAAAGATACAGCACTTAAAATGTTAAAGTCTAAGTTATTAAACTTAAAGGAAAAAGAACAAAAGGATACAATCGAAGAATTAAAAGGAATTCAAATGGATATTGCATGGGGCAGTCAAATTCGTTCTTATGTATTTTGCCCTTACACTTTAGTAAAAGACCATAGGACTAACTATGAAGTAGGAAATGTGCAAGCAGTTATGGATGGTGAGTTGGATGGATTTATTGATAGCTATTTGAAAAATAATGTGGAAAAATAGCGATAAGAAAAATACTCAATATAAAGGAAATTTAACCTAATATATTGAGTATTTTTTATATCAAAAACTTAAAGAATTCTTTTCTTTTAATAATTTTATAATTTCTTTTCTCATGTAAAGGGGAGTTAAAATAAGTTGACCGTTATCAAATTCTCCTTCAAAATAGTTTTTGATGTAATTTTCAGTTGCTAGAAAAGGTGTATATAGAATAGAGTAGCCATTTAATATATCAATACAATTTAGGAAGATGTAATCTAACTGTTTTTCTTCTAATATGCTATTTAGTATATTTTCAATAGCTATTTTGCTAGTACTTAAGAAATTCATGGCATCTACAATTTCTAATTGAGCGATAATAAGTTTTTTGTTGCCTATTTCTAATATATAATCTGCTTCCATTTCTTCCCTTAAATGACTTTCATCAATTTCAGATTTTTCTTCAAAGATTTTTTTTATATATCTTTCATTTATTTCACTGCACTGAGAAGACAGCCATTTAAGCATTTCAATGTCCTTTGAAGAGGTATTTTGAGAATGTAGATTAATCGAATTAGAAATAATAGCATAGTATAATAAAATAGCAGAATTTCTAGAAATAGGAATGTTATTTTCATAAAATCTTTCTGCGATTAAAGTTGCCACAGCTGCTATTAATTCTATTTGAACTTTGGCATTTAAAAATTTAGGTGTATCTTGACTTGGAACATGGTGGTCGATAATTTCTACAACATTATTAATATCAACAAAAGAGGGAAAGTCTTTAATTGTATTAGTGTCCACAATAGTAATATAATCTTCTTTTCCAATATTACAAGAGGTTAAAGAAATATCAAATAAATTACAAACAATAGAAACCTCCTTTTTAGGTTGACCTTCAAAACAATAACTAGCCAATTGACCAGTTTTTTCAAGATATTCTGCATAGGCATAAGAGGCAGCTATACCATCTAAGTCAGGATTTATATAAGAAGTAACAATTATTTTTTTCATAAAAACTCCTAAAAATTAAATTAACTACTTTACATTATATCACATATGATATACAAGTCAAATTTGAAATCAAATTGGCTTGTATATTTTTTATATAAGGACATGATCTTATGAATATTAAAGTTGTTAAATTTGGGGGAAGTTCACTTGCTAATGATGAAAATTTAAGAAAGGCAGCACAAAAGACAATTCAGTTTTTAAAAGAAAAACAAAAGGCAGTAGTTATCTTATCTGCACAAGGAAAAACAACAGATACTTTACTAACAGAAGCTAAACAATTAAGCAAAAATCCAAATAAAAGAGAATTAGATATGCTATTATCTGTAGGAGAGCAAATATCTATTAGTAAGTTTGCTATTCTTTTAAATGAAATGGGATATAAGGCTATTTCATTAACAGGAGAACAAGCAGGAATTATAACAAATGAAGACTATACACAAGCAAAAATACAAGAAATTCGTCCGACTAGAATATGGCAAGAATTAGAAGAAAAAGATGTGGTTGTAATTGCAGGATTTCAGGGAATGGATGTACAAAGAAACATTACTACTTTGGGAAGAAACGGATCAGATACCAGTGCACTTGCAATAGCTGCTGCACTAGATCAAAAAGAATGCTATATTTTTACTGATACAGATGGTATTTATGATAAAGATCCTAATAAATACTCTGATGCTAAAAAATTAGATATCATTTCATATGAAGATATGGATAGTTTGGCACAAAGTGGTGCCAAAGTATTGCATGATAGATGTGTGAGAATAGCTAAAAAATATGGCATTAAAATTATTGTTCAATCTACTTTTAATGATAATAAAGGTAGTATTGTGCAAGAATAAGATTTAGATAGTAGTATGTCTGATAGACAAAAAGTAAAGAAAATAGTTCTAAATAAGACAAGACCTGAATATAATAAGATTAGACTTATTTTTAAAGGGGTGGTACAAATGCCAATAGATGAGAGAAAAACAATGTCAAGTATGACAAATATAATTCAAAATATCGTTTTAGAAAATAGGGAAAAACTAAATATTTCAGGAGTTTTAGATGTTTTGAGTTTTGATGACCAAATTGTTATTTTAGAAACAGAATTAGGATTACTTACAGTAAAAGGAGAAAACTTAAGAATTAATAAATTAAGCTTAGATACTTCTGAGGTTACAGTTGATGGCGAAATATATCAACTAGCATATAGCGAAAAGGAAAATATGGAAAAAGGTGGTAGCTTCTTAAACAAAATATTCAAGTAGTAATAGAGTTAATGCAGCAAAAGGAGGGAAAAGAGGTGCAAGAAGTTTATAGCCAACTATTTTGCTTATTCATATTTATTATAACAGGAGCTTTAATAGGTGTATTATTTGATATATTTAGAATATTAAGAAAAAGTTTTCATACATCAGATTGGATTACATATATACAAGATATCTTGTTTTGGATATTAGCAGGTAGTCTTATGCTATTTTCTATTTTTACCTTTAATAATGGGGAAATTAGGAGTTATGTATTTATTGGAATCCTAATAGGAATTATAGTTTATATACTAGCAATTAGCAGATTTTTTGTAAAGTCTTCTGTAACAATTATTGGAATCTTCAAGAAAGTTCTTTCGTATCCTATTCATTTAATAGAAAAAATTATAAGAATGATAATTATGAATCCAATTTTGTTTATTACTAAAAAAGGAAAGAGAATAGTTAAAAATGCAAACAAAAAAATACATAATTTTACAAAAAATGATAGAAAGCCTAGAAAAATGGAGAAAAAATTGAAAGAAAAAGAAGGAATTTTACAAAAAATGTAGAAAAAATAAATAGGGTATGCTATAATCATATCAGAAATTTGATTAAGGGAAGCACAGATGAAAAATACTAAAAATAAAAGTTTATTAAAGAAAGTTTTGTTTATAGGAATTATTATATATGTTGTTTATACTTTTTTTGCACAACAAAAAATGTTGAATGCATATCAAGCAGATCAAAAACGCTATAGTCAACAAATTGCAGAGGCTAAAGAAGAACAAGAGGAATTGAAAGCGACTAAAGAGAATATTAATTCTAAGGAATATATTGAAGAAGTAGCAAGAGAAAAGTTGGATATGTATTTACCAAATGAAAGAGTATATATCGATATTAGTAAATAAACTAAGGAGGCATTTTATTTGCCTCTTTGTCTAGTATATATTAGTTTATCTTTAGTTATATTTAAATCATTTATTTATATCTATTTTTTCCAAGTAAAAGTATAAGTTATGAAATATATTTTATATAAAAATGAATTTAGTATTACATTATGTATTACTTAAAATAGGGGGCAAATATGGAGTTTGAAAATTGTACATTAGTAGAATTACGTCAAATTGCAAAAGAAAGAGGAATAAAGAACACTTCAAAAATGAAGAAAGAGGAATTAATCCAAGAGCTATCTAATATCGAAGGTAAAGATGAAAGAAAGCCTATAGAAAATTTAGAGCTACAAAACATAGAGGAAGATAATTATATAGAAAATATAAAAGAAGAAACATCTAATAATGATACTGAGGGTGGATACAAGGTAACTAATGCTGATGACCAAATTGTAGAAGGTATTTTAGAAGTATTACCAGATGGATATGGCTTTTTGAGGGGAGAAAACTATTTATCTACACCAAAAGATGTTTATGTTTCACCTGTTCAAATTAGGAGATTTAGGTTGGACAAGGGAGATAAAATAAAAGGTATTTCAAGACTTCCAAAAGAAGGCGAGAAATTTCCAGCACTTATTTATGTAGGAGAAGTAAATGGTGAAGCTCCTGAAAAAGCTTACAGAAGGACAAAATTTGATGATCTTATTCCGATTTATCCCAATGAGAGAATTCGTTTAGAAACATTGCCAACAGAATATGCTATGAGAATAATTGACTTAATGTCACCAATTGGAAAAGGGCAAAGAGGTATGATTGTAGCACCACCAAAAGTTGGTAAAACAACACTTCTAAAGAAGATAGCTAATAGTATTACAACTAATAATCCAGAGATAGAATTAATTGTTTTATTAATTGATGAACGCCCAGAAGAAGTTACAGACATGAGGAGAAGTATTAAAGGAGATGTTATTTATTCTACTTTTGATGAATTACCTGAGCATCATGTTAAAGTGGCAGAAATGGTATTAGAAAGAGCCAAAAGATTGACAGAGCAAAAGAAAGATGTTGTTATCTTATTAGATAGTATTACTCGTTTGGCAAGGGCATATAACTTAGTTATTCCATCTTCTGGTAGAACATTATCAGGTGGTTTAGATCCTAGTGCCTTACATAAACCTAAAAAGTTCTTTGGAGCAGCAAGAAATATAGAAAATGGGGGAAGCCTAACTATTTTAGCTACAGCATTAATTGAAACAGGTAGTAGAATGGATGATGTTATTTTTGAAGAATTTAAAGGAACAGGCAACATGGAAGTACATTTAGACAGAAAACTATCAGAAAAGAGAATTTTCCCTGCAATTGATATTAACAAATCTGGAACTAGACGTGAAGAATTATTATTAGAGCAAAAAGAATTAGAAACTGTATTTGCTTTAAGAAAAGCAATGTCAACGATGTCAGTAGCAGATATAACAGAAGAATTGATTACAGAAATTATGAATACTAAAACCAATCAAGAATTTTTAGAAAAAATGGCTTTATTTTTAAAAAATATGAAATAATTTTTAATAGGGTTATACAAGCAAAAACAATAAAGGGGAAGAGCCTAGAAATAGGCTCAAAACCTTATATTCTATATACACCTTATTGCGCAAAATGTAAGTTGAGCGCTTTTGAAAGAAATATACAATTATTGTAAAAAGTTGTTAAGATTGTGTCAACTTTTATTTTTTTTGTCTTGAAAAAGTTTCTTATAAATGACAACTTTATGTATATAACTGTTGATTTTATTTGTTTTTTATGTTTATTTCTTAATTTTTTGCTTTTAATGTGTCGAATATGTAGCTTAAAATTGCTTTTATAATTTTACTGTACATAATATTTGTAGTATTTATATATTTTCATTAATTTCTCTTTGTAATTTTATTTTTAGTTCTTCTAAATTATAATTGTTGTTTACTTTTATTCTATGTAGTGGAATTTTTACTTTTTGGAATAAGCTGTCTTTAAAATTATCAGCTTGTTTTGCTTTTTCTGTATTATGTGTATAGTCATCTAGTTCTATACAAGAAATTATTTTGCAATTTTTATTATTTACAATTGTGAAGTCTATACTTCTTGATTTTATTTTGTTTCTATCAGCAGAGTTATTGTCAGATACTTGTATGATTCTCTCTAGGTCAACTTGTGGAAATATTGTTAGTTGTAATTCGTCTGTTACTTTTTTTAGTTCTCTATAAAATATTAGTTCTGTTTGTGTCATTATATATCTTTTTGTTGTGTATTTTAATAAGTTCGTTTCCGGAATTTTTGTATTCTGGGGTTCACTTTTATTGTTTTTATTTAATATAAGTTTGTCTGTTAAGTTTATGATAATGATTAGTATTATTCCTATGATTAAAAATTGCATTTTTTATTTCTCCTTTGTAAATTCTTTTTTATCGGTTCTTTCTAATAAGTAATCTGTGCTAGTGTTGTAGAAGTCTGCTAGCTGAATTAAGCAGTCTAGTGGGATATCTCTTTTCCCAGTTTCGTATCTTGAGTATTGTTCACGTTTCATATTTAGTAAATTTGCAATGCTGATTTGCTTTTCATTGTTGATTTCTCTTAATTCTTTTAATCTTTTTAAATACATTTTTAAAAAATTTCTCCTTTTCCTATTGACATTGTAACCAAACGGTTCTATAATGTAAATACGACGTAACCATAAGGTTACGCGAAATTTGCTATCTGGAAGGACATGACCTGACGTGTCTTTCCTGGTGGTGGATTGCTAGTCAGGGGGTACATATGAATAAAAAAGAAAAGGAATACAAAACGAGCTGTTTTGCTTATGTTGAAAAAAATGGTTATTGTAAATGTTCTGCATTGATAGGTCTTGATTGTCATAATTGTAAGTTTTATAGAACTAAAGCATATTACGATAAATATGTAAAACCATTACAGAATAGGTCAGGGGGTGTATAGTATAGATATTTTAAGTGCTGAAGAAAAAGCAGATTTGTTATATTGCTTAAATATATTTAAACAAAATATTATTACCAAGATACAATTTTTTAGTGAGATTATAAAAGGAAAAAGTTCACTTAATTTTGAAATTTTAAATAATTGTTTAATTGATTGTAATAAAGAATTAGATAAAGTTGATTTGTTGATTTTAAAAGTACAGAATTTATTGTAGTTAGGAGAAATTGTGAGAGAAGATTTTAGTTTATTGGATTTAGGTTATATTGAAAATTTAGTCAATAGTCGAATTACTGAACTGTCTGAGATTATTGAAAGTAATTTATATTCAAATAGGATTAAAAATATTGCTAATCGTGAGTTAAAAAAGTGTAATAGAGTATTATTTATAACTCATGTGAAATTTATTGAAAATATGAAAATAGAAAGAGAGGGAAAATAGAATGAAATGTAATAATGAAGTAGTATTCAAAGGAATTGAAGAAAGAGCTGGAGGGGTTTTTAGAAACGATAAAGGACAGGATGTGAAGTATGACAAAGCTTATATCGTTCGTTTTGACGAAGAAGTAGACGGAGATTATCAAGAAAGAAAAGTTAAGTTTTCTGGAGATAACACAAGTTTATTTACTAGATTTAAAGCTTTGAAAGCATACGATAGAATTAATCTTATTTTTGACGTTGTTTTAGTAAATAACTCTTGTAAAATTGCTGTTGTAGATTTTGCACCAGTACCAAAGAAAAATTAGTATATTATTTTAAATAATATAAATACAAAAGAAAAAGAGGAGGGAAAAACTAATGGAAAATGCTGTAAGTATTGTTGAAACAATTAAGCCAGTGACTGACGCACTAACTAATGCTATTACTCCTGTTCAATTAGTTGCTGTTTTAGCTTCTGTAATTGGGGTAGGTATGGGATTTGTTCTAATGTGGTTTGGAGTTAGAAAAGGTATTTCTATCTTTAAGAAAGCAGTCATGAAAGGTAAAATCTCTGCGTAGTTTGAAAAATACAAAAGATAAAAATTTTATAGTTTTCTTGTCAGGGTGTTGCGGGGGGATTTTATCTTCTCGCATTATTTTTTTTATAAGAGGTGAATTTATCTTGGGGGATTTAGGACCATATCAGAAAGATATTTTATTCGAGCTTTTATCTAGTCGATTTTTGTTTGAATTTATGTCTTGTGAAGATATCAAAAGAGTTATTAAGATTTTGAAGATTCGTTTAAAATATAAGAAGAAAAGAGGTAGACAATGTGGAAAATATTAATTATTCTAAAATCAAATATGAGAAAATTAGCTGTTTTGATGAGAAGAGGAAGTCAGTTTTTGAACTTCACTTCCAAAAGCTTGCTAAGAATTATCGTAATTTTCTTGCTAGTTATTTTATTGTTGAAGGTGGTGTTGTAACGAATGAGTTTCGATTTGTCAATGCTGGAAGGTAGTCTTAATCCTAAGTGTGTATTTGAAACTTTAAAGTATAGAAATAAATTTACTAAAGAGCACCCAGATTTTTTTGATCCAGAGGGTCTGCTTGTTTTCTGTGGAAGTCAAGGCTCAGGGAAAACGCTTTCAGCTGTTCAATATATTAAAAAACTTTGTATAGAGTATCCACGTGCTATTTTGGTTACTAACACAAGAATAAATGGTCTTCCAGCTCATACGGCTGTTGTACAGTACGAAGGGATAGAAAGTCTTACTAAGTATGAGAATGGAGAGTTTGGGGTCATTTATTTTATAGATGAGATTCATCTAGAGTTTAATTCATTAGAAAGTAAAAATGTGCCAATTGAGGTTATGGTTGAGGTTTCTCAACAACGTAAACAACGTAAACATATTGTTGGAACTTCTCAAGTCTATATGCGAATGGCTAAAGCACTTCGTGAACAAATAAAAAATGTTGTTATATGTAAAAATATTCTTGGTTGTTTACAGATAAATAGACTTGTGAATGGGGAGACGGCTAGAGAGCTAGACGGAGAACTTAAGTTTGATACTACTAAGCTGTTTGCTTGGTTTCATTCTCCAGAACTCTATAGTAGCTATGATACGTATGCGAAAATGAAGAGATATTCGAAAGAGTGGAAGGGAGTATCTGGGCGAAGTTTATATGAAAATAGTAATTGATTTAGATGTATTGAAAAAAACTATAGAGACTATACGTAAACTAATGAAAGAGGAAGGTGTTATTTGATGGATTATACTGTTATTTTTGGTGCAATTGCTGATGTTTTTAAGACAGCATTACCAGTTGGTATTGCGTTTATTTTAGTTGAGAAATTAACGCATATGTTTTTTTATTTTGCATTTCCAAAATTTTTTAAGTAGGAGGTATTTATGGATTATAGTTATATTTTGTCGCAAATTTCAACTAATCAATTAGATATCTTGTCTAAAATGGATATGTTGCAAAAATGTTTTGATACTCTTGTTTTTCTTTTTGGAATATTTTTTCTTTATGTATTTTTACGAAATCTATTAAGACATTAAGGAGGAATTTATGAAAAATAAGATTCTGTTTATGTTTTTGTTATTAATTTGTATTTTTTTAATACCGTCTTTTTGTAGTGCTAGTTTTGATTTTAGTTATAATGATAAAGATTATAGTTTGCCAGATTTTGAACAATATGAAAACGTTTTTATCTTTTTCAATAATACTGATTTAGATGGATTTGACATTTATACTTTTTCTGGTTCTGTTTCTCAATTTAAGTTTTATAAGGATTCAGCTGACTGGGCTCCAGACCGTATTAGTTTAAGTTTTTTGGCTGGTCAAAGTGGAAGTTACTTAAGTTTGTATCGTTATAATATAAAGACTGGTTCTATGTCTTGTCTTACTGATAAGAAATTTTATGATGAAGGAAAAGGGTTTGCTGGGGGCAATTCTTCTGGATTATTCGTTTATTCTACTTTTGATATTATAGACCGTGAAGGAGATCTTATTTTTGGAGATAGTACAAAGATAAAATTTAGTTTAACTGTTGTGCCTACCGAAAAAACTACTAATGTACCAGTAAAAATTTTCACGGATTGGTATTCTCTTGATGACTTTTCAGATATACTTGTTTATTATAGCTATGACCAGAAGAAATGGGAAAAATGTAGTTGGGCTCGTTATTTTAATACAGAAACGCAACAAGAAGAAAGTTTGTGGCGATTTGAGTTGGACGTTTATAATAATGATACATATTATTTTAAATTTATTGATTTACGAAGTGATAGAGAAGAGTATGAGACTATTGTTGTAGATAATATTGTTTATACTCAAGATAATTCTCGGGGATTACATAGATGGAAAATTTGACCCAACGCCATTTCTACGGCTATGAATATGTGTCAGATAGTGAAATTTATATTACAACTCAAAAGTTCTTTATTTATGAGCTTATTGACCTTCAGTGTTATTTTTCTAAAGATATAGATATTAAAAAGGATTTTAATGATAAAACGAAATGGACAAAAGTGGAAACTAGAGTGTTTGAAGATAAGTTAACTGGAGAAGAGGTTTATCAGTTTTATTTTAGTGTAAAAAATGATGATTTCGATGGGAATGGAACTTACTATGTGAAATTCTATAATGTATTTTTAGATAAGTGGACTTGGTCCAGTATTGATATTGATTTTAGTGATATTTTAAAAGTTAATGGTTCTCTTTTGTTTAGATATGTGAGTTTTTTTAGAGAGCGTTTTGGTTTTTTAGTGTATCCAATTGACTTGGCTGTTAATGTTTTGAACAGAGTAAAAAATATACAATTTGAAGATCCAGCTTTTGATATTCCAGATTTGAAAGAGCCTTTTACGCGGTCAGAAACTTATTAGTGCTGTTCACTTTAGCTTTAATGATTTACTAGAAAATGAAGTTTTTGAGAATGTTCATAATATTTATTTTATTGTTGTTGATGTTACTATTGTCTTTGCACTTGTTGATTTGATAAAGCGTAAGTTGATGGGGGTGTTCGATAAATGATGGAGTTTTTAAGTGGCACATGGGATATTTTGATGGAATGGCTTTATAATATTATTCAGTTTGCGTTCAGCTGGATAAATATTCCTGCTTTCCCAGCTAGTCTTGCTGGTTCTATTGATAGTTTTTTAAGCTTAGTATTCGATAATCTAAGCTTATTAGGCTTTTTTATTAGACCAACAACAATTAGATTAGTGGTTCCAGTTTTATTAATTGTGATTAACTTTGAATTGATTTATAAATTAGTCATGTGGATTGTTAGAAAATTGCCGTTCATTTCGATACAGTAATTTATATAAAATATTGTATTAGTGAATAGTTGCTACGATAGTGTGGCTTTGAAATGCGGGGGCTGAGACTAATCGCGCCGTCTGGCGCGATGTCTCAGGAGGGGGATAGCTCCCCTAGACCACTAAAGAAAAATATGCGGGAATACCGTGTTATCTAACAAGCGGTGTTCCTTGCTGAATACAGCAATTAAAAAACTGAAAAAAATCGTTGAAAGCGTTGTGTGAGTAAGTAAAAGTTCAGGTTACTTTTTGATTATGCGTTTTTTCAATTTCTTTATTAAAATTTACTTTGGGAGGAATGGTCATGAAATTGGACGATTTATATCATACAAAAGCTAAAGAATATGACAATATAATGTACTCTATAGATATGCTTAGACTAAAAACTTATATTTCATATTCTAAATTTACTGAAATAGAATTTCGTTTTCAAACTTGCTGGAAGAACTATGTAAAGAAAAACTTCGGTTCTTCTCAAATAAAAAACTTTTTTTATAACTATGTGATTGAAACAGAACAAGGGAATAGTTTCTGGTTTGGCTTTTTACACAATTCTGAAAATAGAAAGTTTGAACAAAAGAAGAAAGAAGTTTTTACAGATGATGTTTATAACTTTACGATAGAATTCAATCCTAACAAAGTGCAAGATTTTTTTATTCTTTATTATTTGTTCAATCTTTCTAGTGATTGGTATCTTGTCAGTTATGATTTGGCTTTTGATTTGAAAGTAAGTATCTTGGATTTAGTTTGGGATATGTCTGGTAAACGTCTTGAACAAATAGATAACAGAGGGTATGATGATAAAACTATTTATCTTGGGAAAAATGATGGAAGAATAAAGATATATAACAAGAAAAAAGAAAGTAAACTTGAAATAACGGGAGATTTAACGAGAGTGGAACTGAGTAGAAGTGGGGAAGATTTCGAGATTAGGAAAATAAAGATTTGGAAGTATGATGGATTTTTTCCATGTTTGTATTTGAATAATTATATTTATAGCTTATCTGATTATCAAGATAGAACTTTGTTGGCAGTACTTTATGCGGTACAAAATGGTTACCCATTGCGTAATTTGACCAGATATATGCGAGATAAGTTAAAGAATCTTCTTGAGGGAGGCTATAAGATAAAGTTTAATAGCAGAATAGTAGAAGAATTGCTGTTCTCTATGATTACATATTATTTTGCCAATTCTTCTGTGAAATGGTGGTAAAAAAATGGATATTTTTGATTTTGAATTAAAAAGAGTACGCTTTTATGGAAAAAATGCGCAAGATAGAAGATGTGCTGTAGACATTCCGCCAATTTATTTACAAAAGATGAAAATTGATGAAGAACAAAGCTATGTAAAAGTAACATTTAATCATAAGAAAAATCAGATTATTATAGAAAAGAGAGGGGGGTTTTCTTATGAATAAAATTTTGTTTAGTAGTAATAAACAAGATTGGGAAACACCACAGTGGTTATTTGATGAATTAGATCAAGAGTTTCATTTCACAATTGATGTAGCTAGTAGTAAAGATAATCATAAATGTGAAAGATACTATACAGAAATTGAGAACGGTTTGTCACGAGATTGGTCAAATGAAACTGTTTGGTGTAATCCACCTTATCGGTCGAGAAATTTCAAAATGGGTAAAAAAAGCTAACGAGAGCAATACAACTGTTGTTATGCTATTACCAGCGAGAACAGATACAAAATGGTTTCATGATTACATATATAACAAAGTGGAAGTTCGATTTCTAAAAGGTCGTTTGAAGTTTAGTAATAGTTCTGTTTGTGCGCCATTTCCGAGCATGGTTGTGGTTTTTTGTGTAAAAGAGGTGGATAGGAATTGATTTTTTACTTTTTAAGATTAGTATTTATGTTTAGCATTTTAATTATTGCTTATGTTTTTATTTATTTTTTAATTAGAATTGAGGAGGATTTGTGTTGTGGAAAAAGATAAAGGAAATATAGATTTTGAAAGTTTTTTAAAATGTTTAGAATTAGCTTTTGAAAGTAATTTTTCTTGGTGTTTAGATTGTAAAAGGGAAGAATGTATTGTACAGAAATCAGGAATTATTGATAAAAGATATTAATAGAAATGAAAATAGGGAGTTGTAATGTATGATACACTCTCTATTTTCTATGTTCATTATTGCGCAAAATGTAAGTTTTGCGCAATAAGGTGTAGGAATAAATTATCTTTTTTCTGCAGAACCTCCTCCACCGCTATTTTATACCTATTCTAAGGCTTTTCACTATTTGGCATAAATCCTTTATTGCTATCTATAATATTCTTCATTATCATATATCAATTCCTACATATCTATTTATATTACGACCTCTTATTTTCCGTTTTAAGCCATTTTTATATTTAGGACATATAATTTGCTGTTTACAATTCTGTTGCTTTTTATTATCGAAATTTTATAATGCAATTTTTAATATATTTAGTCATTTTTTGCAAAACTCTAAAATAGATTTTAAAGCTACTTTTTTGAAACATATAACTTGTTGTCCCAAAAATAAAAATGGCTTAAAATCGATTTTAGAGCCTCGATATTTTGAGCATATTTAACCTCAAATTGTTGCAGTGCAATGATTTGAACATTTAAACAATCAAAGTAAAAAGTTATTTAGATTAATAAAAATTTATTATAAAATTTGATCTAGTAGAAATTTTAAATTATAATCCATAAAATTTTTAGACTTAACTTCTATAGATTATAAAATCTAAATAAAGCCTCTAATACAATAAATCTCAAAATTTAATTTTTATTTGGAAACAAAATATATTTTATAAAATTTGACAATTATTTAATTAATTTTATAAAATTAA
>JAAWKD010000003.1 GCA_022797215.1 Clostridia bacterium | reverse complement strand
AAAAAAGGTTATATAATCAATGATGACTATAACAGGAAATATCCAATGATTCGTTTGATAAATGATAAAAAAGCAATAAGGATGTATCATTTAGGAGAACAGTATTTACCAAAGAATATTGCAAACAAAGTTGAACACAATCCTTATTATTATCAAAATAGATATATGGAATTTATACACCCTAAAAAGAAAAAGCAAAAATATAAAGTTTATAAATATAAAGGCAAGTTCAAAGACATTAGTAAAAGGAGTGGAATTGATGTACTGTTCCTATTATTATTTCATTTATTGGGATTGCTACCAAAACGAGAAAATTATCAGCCACTATCTCCAGAAATGAAACAAGAGGTAAGAAAAATGGAACGATATTCTAATGGGATTAGGCTTATCGTAAGTGAAAAACTAAAAACAATAGAAGATGTAAAAAGCTACATTTCACAAACTGAAAAAGATATGGATAATGTTACTAATTTAAGGCAAAAATACAGAAATAAGCTAAGAAACTGCACAGATGATAAATTAATAGAAGAGTATAAAGAAAAACGAAATGAATGCACTACAATTCTAAATAAGTATAGGAGAAATCTAAAAACTGCAAATTATATTTTAGAAGATACACCAAAGGTTAAAAAAATTATAAAAATTGAAATGCAAATGAAAAATGGGCAAGAAGATATTAATAAAACAAAGAAAAAAGATAGATATGCAAGATAAGAATAGAAAAGGTTGTTACACAAAAAGTAACAGCCTTACTATATTTTAAAATATTTGTGAAATAATTGTTTTTACATATATTTTATGGTATAAATAAAGAAGATATAAGATTTATAGTAGACTAATAAAGGGGAATTTATAGTGAATAGTAAATATAAAAGCAATAAAATATTTATAGATGAATTAAAACGAACTTTTCCTATTTACATATTAGGTATGGTATTTCATGCAATTGTTATATATATACTATATAAAATACCTAGTAGTATAGGAAATATATTGGACTTGCTAATTGAAGGTAATGCCAGTAAAGAAGTCATTATGAATGAAGTATATAGTTTAATATTTTACTCTTTAATAATGATTATACCAAGAATTATATATAGAACTTTATTTTTTACAAGAGCTAGAATATCAGATACATATTTAAGAAGTAAGGTAATAGAGCATTTACAGTCAGTAAAGCCAGAGTACTATGATAAAGAAGATAAAGGTGTATTTCTTGCTTATTTATCCAAAGAAATATTATCTATAAGAAAATTCTTTGGAAATGCATTTTTTAATGTTGCAAGATTAATTGTAGCACCTATTATTGGTTTGATTGTTATAGGAAAAGATTTTAATATAATTTTGATGCTTACAATATTACCAGTTTTTCCGATTGCAATATACTTTTTATATAAACTTTATAAAAAACAGGGAGAAACACTAGAAAAAGAAAGAAATGTATATCTTAATCTATCAAAGAATATAGAACAAAACACTTCTGGATTTAGTTTAATAAAATTATATAATGAACAAGAAAATCAAAGAGAGAAATTTAATAAAGTTAATGAAGAAACATATATATCAGATGTTAATGTCGGAGCAATAATCTATAAAATGGATATGGTAGCAAACATTTTATATGCAGCATGTTATTCGATAGGGTTTGTGGTTGGATTGATTCTGATCAATAAAGGATTATTAACTGTAGGAGAATTAACAGCATACATTTCTTGTATTACTATTGCTATATCAGAGATTGTAAATTCAATAGAACCATTACTTACTGGAATATCTAACTTTAAGATAGCAAGTAGAAGATTTAATTACTTTTTTGGATTAGATACTTATAAAAAAGAGGGAAGAAAATTAGAGAAGATTGATAAAATTGAAGTGAGAAATCTTTGCTACAGTTATGAAAATGATGGGAAATTAGCAATAAAAAATATAAATATGACAATAAATAGTGGTGATAAAATTGGAATTGTTGGTAAAGTTGGAAGTGGAAAAACAACATTAATGAATATTTTAGCAGGTTTTTATGAAGTGCCAGAAAATAAAATATTTATCAATGGAATTGATATGAATGAATATTCAAGAGAAAGTATCTTTGAAAATATTGGATATGCAATGCAAAAAAATATTATTATGGATGATACAATAAAGAACAACATTGATATTGAAAATGAAGCTACAAATAATGAAATAGAAGATATAAGTAAAAAGGCTAACATTTTAGAAGATATAGCAACAATGCAAGATGGATTTGAAACAAAAATTGGAGAGAATGGAATCAAAATATCTGGAGGACAAAAACAGAGAATACAAATCGCAAGAAACTTGTTAAATGTTAGAAATATAAATATATTTGATGACACATTATCTGCACTAGATGTTGATACAGAAAAGAAAGTAATTGAAGAAATTGAAAAGCAAATAGGAAATAATATAATTATAATTATTTCAAATAAAATTAGTATGATGGAAAAAATGGATAAAGTATTTTTGCTAGTTGATGGAAAAATAATAGAGAATGGAACACATAAAGAACTGCTTGAAAAAAGTAAACTTTATAATGAATTAAATACCTATGAGAAAGTAGGTGTTGATAAATGAAAAATATTGTAAAGAAATATATAAAATCAATAGTAATTATAGGGATATTATTAATAATTTGTGATTTTTTATCTGCATTACCTCCTTATATAGTAAAACAAGTTGTAGATATTGATTTTACAAGAAAAGATATTATGAATACAATACTATTTTTCATTTGCATCTATACATCTATACATTTGGGCAGATTGATATTTAAGTATGTAAGAGATGTTTTAATAAATACAACAATATGTAAAATTTTGAGAGATATTAGAAAGATGTTATTTGACAAAATACTAAATTTCAAAATGAGTACATTTAATAAGTACAATTCTTCTGAATTATATACTAGATTAACTTCAGATGTAGATAATTTATTTGACTTGTTTTTCGGATTCTTATATGACATATTGAGTAATATTTTATATATAATATTTATGATAATAATGATGTTTGTTTCTAATATTAATTTGGCTGTTATTGGAGCAATTACTGTAGTAATAATTTCCTTTATTGTATATAAATTTACTAGAATATTGGGTAAATTAGATAATGAAATTTTAAAGAAGAGAGATAGAGAGCATAAGGAATTTTCCGAATTGTATAATAAAAGTAAACTGACTTATCTTTTTAAATTACAAAATAAAAATATTAATAAAATGAATGAGTTATTTTATTCAGAACTTAAAATAAGAAGAAAGTATATATTTATACATCATTTTCCGTATTGGATAATAGCAATGATCCAAGCAATAGGAATTTATGCTATTATATATTATTCTTTAAATATTAATATGGCTATATCCTTAGGAAGTATTTATTTAGTTTTATATTATACCAAAGAATGTAAAACACCACTTGAAGAAATCTGTAATCAATTAGAAGAATTACAAACTTGTATAAATTCATATAAAAGAATAAAGATTTTATTAAACGAAACAGAAGAAGAAAATATAGAAAGTGGAGATTATATAGAAAATCTAAATGGAGATATTGAATTTCAAAATGTATCAATGAAATATGATAAAGAAATGATATTAAAAAATATTTCATTTGTAATAAAAAAAGGAACAAAAGTTACTATTGCAGGAAGAACAGGAGTAGGAAAGACAACTCTTACAAATGTGCTAATGAAATTATATGATATAGAAAGCGGAAAAATATTAATCGACAATTATGATATTTCTGGGATATCAACAAAATGTTTAAGAGATAATATTTCCTATATATCACAGAATCCATACATATTCGCAGATACTGTTAGAAATAATATAACTCTAGGAAATGATGAAATAACAGATGATCAAATAAATGAATTAATACATGAAATGGGGGTAGAAAATTTATTTAATAAATTAAATGAAAGATTAAATACTAAAATTAAACTTTCAAAATTATCATATGGTGAATTACAAATAATAGCTTTTATGAGAGCTATATTACACAAAGCAAATTTCTATATATTTGATGAACCAACTTCAAATATGGATTTACAAACAGAAAAAATGATACAAAATATAATTGATGAGATTTCAAAAAAGAGTACAGTAATCATAATAGCACATAGAAAATCGACTATTGAAAGTTCAGATAAAATAATATATTTAAAAGATGGACAAATAGATATGATAGTAAATAAAGATAAAGTTTTGAATTAAAGATATGATATATGCAACATATATAAACAAATTTTCGCAAATATATTGCAATTCATTTGAAATTGTAATAAAATGTCAAATAATAAGAAATGGAGATGATTTCAAATGAATGAACTAGATAATAAAGAAAATTATAATAAAACTTTCGAAGATATAAAGCATATTGATGAAAATGGTATTGAGTTTTGGTATGCTAGAGAATTACAATTAGTTTTAAATTATAAAGAATGGCGAAAATTTGAAAATGTAATAAACAAAGCAAAAGAATCTTGCAAAAATAGTGATATTACTGTTTTTGACCATTTTGTCGACGTCGACAAAATGGTGCAAATAGGTTCAGGAGCAGAAAGAAAACAAAAAGATTATAAATTAACACGTTATGCTTGTTATTTAATAGCACAAAATGGAGATACAAGAAAAAAAGTTATTGCTCTTGCACAAACATATTTTGCAATTCAAACTAGAAAACAGGAAATTAGCGAAAAAGAATATAGTTCATTAACGGAAGATGAAAAGAGATTTTATCAAAGAAACTTAACAAAAAAAGGAAATTACTCACTTAATCAAACTGCTAAAAATGCAGGAGTTAAGAATTTTGATAAATTTCATAATGCAGGATATAAAGGATTATATAATGGAGAAACAGCTGATGACATTGCTAAAAGAAAAGGATTAAGATATAGAGAAGATATTTTAGACAATATGGGAAGTGAAGAGCTGGCAGCTAATTTATTTCGCATTACGCAAACAGAATCAAGATTAAAAAGAGATAAGGTTGATACAGAAAAGAAAGCTTGTGATACTCATAATAAAATTGGAAAAATAGTTAGAAAAGCTATTAAACAAGCAGGACGGAACTATGCCAGAAGACTTGCCAACACCTAAAAAGAGTTTGAAACAACTAGAAAAAGAAAACAAGAGAAGTTTAAAAAATGAATAGCATTATAATTTATATAAAGAAATTTGCCACTGGTGGCAGATTTCTTTTCAAAAAGTATTGCCAAACTTAAAAAATTATGTTAAATTAAAAACATAGTAATAGACAAAAAACACCAATATGGGTACACATATCTTTAAAACTATTGCTATAACTAATTTTGAAACGGATAATAGAGTGCTTTTGTGCAAGATATTTTTCGCATACGTCCTTCGCTAGGGCACCAAAAGCAAGTTTAAGAGACTTGCTTTTAAAATATTCAATACAAGAACAAAAGTTCTAAAAAACAGGAGAGAAAATGGAGTTTATAAATAATAAAAGACAAGGAAACTTTGGATTAGGAATTGCTATTGCATATTTTACGACAAATGAATATACAGTATCTATTCCATTGAATGATACACAAGATTATGATTTAGTAATTGAAAAAAATGATATTTTAGAAACTGTACAAGTAAAAACAACAAGATGCAAAACTAAATATGGGAATTATCAAGTAGCTTTAAAAAGTTGTGGTGGAACAAAAGGAACTGCATATAAGACAGTTAGAGATACAAAGTTTAATTTACTTTTTATTGTAGCTACTGATTTGTCAATATATATTATTCCAAGAGAAAAGATAGAGAATAAAAGCACTTTGAATTTGTGTGATAGTTATGGAAAATACAGAGTACAATAGAAAAAAATCCAGTATTAAAATTCAATACTGGATTTTTGAAAATAAGATTTCTATACCACAAGTGTTTCTTTACAATTTTGTTTATTATCTTTGGGGTAAGGTGTCATGTCATCAGTACGATACAATAAATAGTCAACACTAGTATGGTAATAATCTGCCAATTTGGCAAGTAATTCTAAAGGAATATTTCTACGATTTAGCTCATAATAAGAGTATGCAACTTGTGAAATATTAAGAAACTTACTTAATTCTTTTTGAGTAAGGTCATGGTCTTCCCTTAAATCTTTAATACGAGTTTTCATATTTTAGCCCCCTAAAACATAATAATAAAATATTACTAAAGAAATTATAATGTAGAACAAAATGTTATTGTTAAAATCAAAACAAATCGTTATAAAGATTATAAGAAAAATCTTGTTAAAAACAAGAAATAAAATGAGACGAATATGCTAAAGTAGTTCTATGTTGCATTTTCGTTGAAATGTGATACAATAGAGGATATAAAAGTCGAAAGTTCCAAAATAATATAGGAGAGATGCAAATGAAACAAATAGAAAAGAAGATAGAATCAAAATGTGATGGACTGCCTTTAGCGATGACTACTATTTTGCCAGAGAGTGCTACGATAAAGGGGATTGTACAAATTTCGCATGGAATGGCAGAACATAAAGAACGTTATTATCCATTCATGCAGTTTTTAGCAGACAATGGATATATTAGTGTTATTCATGATCACAGAGGACATGGAGATAGTGTAAAGAAAGAGAAAGACTTAGGTTATTTTTATGATAAAACAGCTACCTATATTGTAGAAGATTTACACCAAATTATACAAGAAACTAAAAAGGAATATCCTGATTTGCCAGTTTATTTATTTGGGCATAGTATGGGTTCTCTAGTGGTAAGGTGTTATATTAAACAATATGATAATGAAATTGACAAATTAGTTGTTTGTGGTTCTCCAAGTAAAAATATAGGAGCTGGATTTGGTATTTTACTAGCTAAAATATTGGAAAAGTTCAAAGGCGAGAAATACAGAAGTAAGCTAATGCAAAAATTAACTTTCTCTTCTTATTCTAAGAAGTTTAGGAAAGAGAAGAAAGAGGAGAATTGTTGGATAAGTAGTGAGAGAGGAAATAAGAAACAATATAATCAAGACAAAAAATGTGGATATATTTTTACATTAAATGGATTTAAAAATTTATTTAGACTAGTACAAAAAACATACTCTAAAAAAGAATGGGAAAGACAAAACTTGAATTTACCAATTTTCTTTATTGCAGGGGATGAAGATCCTGTTATTGGAGACCTACAAAAGTGGATGAATAGCTATGAATTTTTAGAGAAAGAAATAGGATATAAAAATATGTATCATAAACTATACAAAGGAAAAAGACATGAGTTGCTAAATGAAGATATAAAAGAAAAAGTATATTATGATATTTTAGATTGGATAGAAAAATAATGTCAGTTTAGGGATGGGTTTATAACTGATGAAAGCAAAGCTTTTGTTGGTTATAGAGACATCCTAAAACTGACATAAATATTTATTATTTTTTTGGTAATTTAAAATCTTTTTGTTGCTCAATCAATTCATTTGCTTGCTCTTGGGAAATGTATTTATTTTCTACCATAGTAGAAATGACTTTTCTTTGTCTATTTAGGGCTAAGTCCATGCTGATGGTAGGAGCATATGCACTAGGGGCATTAGGAATACCAGCCATCATAGTAGCATCAAATAAGTTTAAATCTTTAGCGTCTTTTTTGAGATAGCCTTGACTAGCTTCTTGAATACCATAGTAGCCATCACCAAAGTAAATTGTGTTAACATATAATTCTAAAACAGTGTCTTTACCATAAGCGTTTTCTAAATCATTTGCCATAAATACTTCAGCAACTTTACGATGTGCAGCATTTTCATCAGGTGAAATGAAGTATAAATTTTTAGCAACTTGTTGTGAAATAGTGCTACCACCTTCTAAAAACTGTTGGTTTTTAAGATTCGTATAAAGTGCCCTTGTGATACCTATTAAGTCTATAGGACCATGATGATAGTAACGCCTATCCTCAACAGATATTACGGCGTCTTTATAATCTTTTGGCAAATCTTCTAATTTAATATAATTTTCATCTTTTTGAATTTTATCAATTTTATCAGAAAGGCTGACTGTATCTAAAGCATTTTGATATAATTCATGACCATTATAAATAAATATTCCAGCTATAATTCCTACGATAATTCCTAAAACTAATAAAATTCTTAAAATCCACTTTTTCATAATTTATTTTTTAGATCAGTTTAGAAAACTGATGCTTTCCTTTCTCTATTTTTCTATTATATAATTCAATTATACAGCTTGTATAAAAAAAATGCTATTAAAATTTTATTAATTTTTGTATTCTATTGACAAATTTCTTTAAAAATTTGTATAATTTTTATAGGTGATAAGATTGGAATTCAGAAAAGAGACAAAAGAAGAAAAGAATGTAAGATTATTTCCTATATATAAAGCAATTGCATGGGACTTATTATTTTTTTATACAATATTATTTTTATTCTTAACACAAGTAAAAGGCATTAGCGCAGCTGATGTCTTATTAGCTGACGCAGTATACCCAGTTTTCAAATCATTGTTATTAATGCCATTAACTGTTTTAATTGAAAAGATAGGAAAGAGAAAAAGTCTTATTTTTGCAAACTTAATTAATGGGGTTTCAGTAGCGTTTTTTATGATGAGTTCTAATTTAACATATTTAATTATAGCGCAATTTTTTTCGGCTATTGCGTTTGACATAAAGGGTGTAGCAGAAACTAATTTGCTATATGATTCTTTACCAAAAGATGAAAAAAGAGGAAGTAAATTCTCAAAGATAGATGGAAAGGGAGGATCATGGTATTACTATTTAGATGCTATATCATCTGTATTAGCTGGTTTTTTATATGTATTTAACCCATATATACCATTAGCATTAGCGTTAACAATTAGCATTGCATCAGCTTTTATTGCTTATCAGTTTGGAGAGATTAAAACAATAGAAAAGCCACAAGGTATGAGAGGATATATAAAAGAGTTAAAAGTTTCTTTCCGTTATATGTTCCAGTCTAGTAGACTCAAATATTTACTTATCTTCGGTGCTATGTTTGCAGGTTTATTAGGAACATTGGTAAGTTTAAGAAGTGGAGTATTAGAACAATTAGACATTCCAGAACAGTATTTTGGAGTTATTTTTGCAGTATTAGGGTTAATATCAGGAATTGCTGCGAAGAATCAGAATAGACTCCACGACCGTTTTCATAATAAGACATTAGCAGTTTTATCCTTCCCGACAGCTGTATCTTGTATACTTGTAGGATTAACTGTAGCTTTAAAACTACCATATACTTTAACTGTAGTTACGGTACTTATATTATATATGGTGCAATTTATTGTAAAAGGACCTTTTTATACTTTAATTAAAAGATACTTAAATAATTTTACAACAACATCTTTAAGGAGTAAAATATCCTCTTGTTATAATTTATCGGAAAGTATAGCTAGAGCTCTAATTTCTTTATTTGCTTCCCTTTTATTAAGGAGTATTGATTCAGCAGGAACAATGTGTATTATTGGATGTTTTTTAACAATTGTATTAGTGCTGTTATTAGATAAAATGGAGAATAAAGTAGGGTTAAAGCCAGAAGAATACCCCAAAAGTGAAATTGAATTTTTGGAGATTAAATAAGAAAAATTTTCTAAAAATCTAATCAAAAATCAATTGACAAATTTTGTATCTTAATAGATAATATAGAAAGAAAAAATACAAAAGAATGATTGAAGAAGTAACTAAGGAGGAATTAAATATGTACATATTTAACCATATTACAGTAAATCCACAATTACCAAAAAGAATTGAAAAATTATCTGAAATTAGCTACAACCTTTGGTGGTCTTGGAATACAGAGTTTTTAAGACTATTTAAAGAAATTGATATTGATTTATGGGAAAGATCAGAAAAAAATCCTGTTAGATTTTTAAAGGAAGTTACACAAGAAAAGCTAGAAGATGCAGCACAAAGTGTAACATTTTTAAAGGAATATGACAAAGTTGTAGAAGACTTTGAAGATTATAGAAAAAGTAAAAATACATGGTTTGCTAAAAAATATCCAGAAAATCGTAATAATTTGATTGCATATTTTTCGGCAGAATATGGTTTAGATCAAGTTTTGCCTATTTACTCTGGAGGGCTCGGAATTTTATCTGGAGATCATCTGAAATCTGCTAGTGATTTAGGAATTCCACTAGTAGCAGTAGGTCTATTATATAAAAATGGATATTTTCACCAAAAGATTAATGGTATGGGACAACAAGAAACTGAATATTACGATATTGAAGCAGAAAGTCTACCATTAACAAGAGTAAAAGACTGTAATGATAAAGATATCTTAGTAGCTTTACAACTTCCGAAGAAAAAGTTGTATTTAAAAGCATGGAAAATTACAGTTGGTAGAGTAGACTTATATTTATTAGATTCAGACATTGAGGAAAATGCAAAAGAATATCGTGAGATTACTAGAACCTTATATGGTGGAGATCAAGAAATGAGAATTCAGCAAGAAATTGTACTTGGTCAAGGCGGTGTTGCTTTATTAAAAGCATTAGGATTAAATCCAACTATTTACCATATGAATGAAGGGCATTCTTCTTTCTTAATTTTGGAATTAATCTATACATTAATGAAAGAAAAGAAAATCTCTTTCCAAATAGCAAGAGATATAGTATCTTCTAAAACAGTATTTACAACACATACACCAGTTCCAGCAGGAAATGATATATTCCCATTAGAATTAGTGGAGAGATATTTTAAAGACTATTGGGATAAATTGGGAATATCAAAACAAGAATTCTTTGAAATGGGAATGAAACCAGATGCTCCACTTAATAGTGGATTTAACATGGGGATTTTAGCCTTAAAAGTAGCAGGAAAGAAAAATGGTGTAAGTAAATTGCATGGTGCTGTTTCAAGAGAGTTGTTTGGCGAAGTTTGGCCAGAAATTGCAGCAAATGAATCTCCAATTACCTATGTAACAAATGGAATTCATACTTGTTCATGGCTTGCACCAGGCCTTAAGAAATTGTACAATAAATATCTAATTCCATATTGGCAAGATAAAATTTATGATGATGAAGTATGGAAGAAAATACAAGATGTTCCAAATGATAAATTATGGCAAGCACATCAAGAGAGAAAAGAAAAATTGTTAGCACTTGTCAAAGAAAATACGGTAAGCCGTTTAAGGAGATATGGCTATCACTATGATGATATTATGAATATGGTAAATAGCTTAGATCCAAATGTATTAACGATTGGCTTTGCTAGAAGATTTGCTACTTACAAAAGAGCTACTTTAATTTTTAAAGACTTAGAAAGAATTACGCAGATTTTAAATAACCAAAATCGCAAAGTACAAATTATATTTGCAGGGAAGGCACATCCAGCTGATAAAGAAGGACAAGATTTAATTAAGTACATTCATGAAATTTCTATGAAGCCACAATTTAAAGGAAAGATATTTGTATTAGAAAATTACAATATTGCTATGTCTAGATATTTAATTAGTGGTGTGGATGTATGGCTTAACACTCCTAGAAGACCAATGGAGGCATCAGGTACTAGTGGACAAAAAGCATCTGTAAATGGTGTTATTAACTTTAGTGTTTTAGATGGCTGGTGGGCAGAAGGATATAATTCAAAAAATGGATGGACAATTGGAACTAATGCAGAATATCCTGATTATGAAACACAAGATAGAGCAGATAGTCAAAGCATTTATGAAACTTTAGAAAACAAAGTTATACCAATGTATTATGATAAAGACGATAAAGGAATTTCAGACAGATGGATGCAATATATGAAAGACTCTATTATTTCTACAGGTGGTAGATTTAGTACTTCTAGAATGTTAACAGACTATGTAGATCAGCTATATATTCCATTATGTAATTTGTATGACAACTACTATACAGATTTAGAAAAAGTGGGTGGATTTAATAAATGGAAAGAAAGCTTACAAAATACATGGAAAGATATTCAAATTACACAAGAGGATAACTTAGACAACATTACCATTGATGCAGGAAATAATATTGAAGTAAGATGTAAGGTAAAACTATCTAATATAGATAAAGACAATATTGAGGCACAAGTATACTATGGAAGAATCGACGAAAATGGAGTAGTAGATGACATTAGTATTATTCCATTAACCTTAGAAAATGCAGATGAGGAAAATAGAGTTTATACTTATAAAGGAAAAGTAAATTTAGTGAATGGTGGAAACTATGGATATACCTTTAGAGTTATGCCAAAGCATGAAATGATTTTAGATTCTGCTAACTTGAATTTAATTAAATGGATTACAAAATAATTAAAAGAAAAAATATATCTATAACAATGTTTTAATTAACTTGTTGTAGATATATTTTTTTAATATTAACGTGTTTTTTCATTTTTACCTTTTATGTTTTGTTTACGAGATTCTTCAGCTTTTAAAGCCTCATATTCTCTTTTTAAAGCGTTATATTTTTCGCAAATAGCATCAAATTCACTTGGAGTAGCTGTTTGACTTTGTTTTTGCAATAAGCCCATTTCATATTTCACTACGTCACTTGTTCTAGGAGTAGAAACTGTACATTGATATCTTTCAAGACGTTTTATTCTAGTAGAAGTATTTTCTTGTAAATGGGGTTTGCCAGTATAGGGATTTTTCCCCATCATGATATCTCGATTAGCACGCATATGGTCTGATAAAGTTCCGTGAAGTTCCAATTTCCAAATTCCTTTTATAGTTTCCCAAAATTCTCCCATGTTAAAATCCCTCTATCTATGAAATTAATACCAAATTATATTTACTACTATAGCATGAAAATGGGGAAAAGTCAATTTTATGTAAAATAGAATAGTTAAAATTGCATAAAGTGTAATATAAAAAGAGAAAGAATATTTCAAAAAATAGTAGCATTTTTTGCAGAAAAGTGGTAATATATATAAGCTAAAGTTGAAAGAAAGTGAAAGGAAGGAATAACAAAATGAAAAAAACAAAAATTATTTGTACAATAGGACCAGCAGTAGATGAACCAGCAGTTTTAGAAAAATTAATGTTAGCAGGAATGGATGTTGCTAGAATAAACTTTTCACATGGAAATTACCAAGACCAAGCACCTAGAATTGAAACAGTAAAGCAAGTAAGAGAAAAGGTTGGAAAACCAGTAGCTTTAATGTTAGATACAAAAGGACCTGAAATAAGAATAGGTAAATTTCAAGATGGAGGTATTGAATTAAAAGAGGGAGATATTTTTACTTTAGTAACAGATGAAATTTTAGGAGATAAAGAGAAAGTATCTATTACCTATAAAAATTTATGTAATGAAGTAAATGTAGGTACCATGATTTTAATTAATGATGGTTTAATTAAAGTAGAAGTAGTAGAAATTCAAGGAACTAATATTAAATGTAAAGTAATTGATGGTGGACCATTAACTAATACAAAAAGTATTAATATTCCAGGAATGTATATTAATTTACCAAGCCCAACGGAAAAAGATATTGAAGACATTAAATTTGGTATTACAGCAGGATTTGACTATATTGCAGCTTCTTTTATTCGTACACCACAAGATGTGTTAAACATTAGAAAAATATTAGAAGAAAATAATGGGGGACACATCAAAATTATTTCTAAAATAGAAAATAGACAAGGAATTGACAACTTTAATGAAATTTTAGAAGTATCTGATGGAATTATGGTAGCAAGAGGAGACTTAGGAGTAGAAATTCCTATGGAAGAAGTTCCAATTAGACAAAAAGAATTTATTAGCAAATGTAATAAAGCAGGAAAGCCAGTTATTATTGCCACACAAATGTTGGAATCTATGATACATAGTCCACGTCCTACAAGAGCAGAGGTGAGCGATGTAGCAAATGCTGTATATGATATGACAAGTTGTATCATGTTATCAGGAGAATCAGCAATGGGGGAATATCCTGTTGAATGTGTTCAAACAATGGTAAAAATTTGCGAAGCAATAGAAGGATCACTTAAATACTGGAAGAGATTTAAGAATAAAGAAAGAGAGTGTGGAAATGAAGATTATGAGTATAACTTAAATTACTCTACATGTTCTACTGCTATGGACTTATGTGCAAAAGCGATTTTTGCTTACACAGATACAGGAAGAACAGCAAAAATGCTTGCAGGATTTATGCCACAATGTCCAATTTATGTTATTACAGCAAATAAAGAGGTATGTAAGCAATTATCTATGATATGGAATGCTAATGCTATTTTGGTAGATGCCAAAGAAAACATTGATGATATGATAGATGATGGGGTTAGAATTGCAAAAGAAAAGAAATATATCGAAACTGGAGACATTGTTGTTATTGCAGGTGGTGCATCAATTTTAGCAGGACATAAACATGCAAAATTGAATAGAACCATTGGTGGAGTATTAAAAGTGTAACTAGATAGTAATGTTGGTTAAGGGACGTATGTTTTTCTGACGAAAACGAAGTTTTTGTTGGAAAAACGTATGTCCCTTAACTGACATAGCTTTGGTGGGTTAGATGTATGTCTCTTAACTAACGTAATGGAGATTTTAATATTTTTAGTATTTAGATTTTGTTAATGCTTTTTTAGTCTCTATAAAGTAAATTTATAACATAAAAATTTGTAGAAAAAAGTAAAAAATACTAGACAAAAATGAAAAAGATTTATAAAATATTTAATAGCTACAAATAGGTTTGACATAAATTTACAAGGGATAAAATATGAATAGAAGGAGAGTGATTTTTTTTAAAAGAAAATAAAGATAAAAACATTGATATATTATGTAACCCATAGTATGATTATAAATAGGTAACATAATATAATAGCAGAGGCATAGAAAGAAAAAATCGATGCCATAAAAAGGAAAAAATAAAGGAGAGGTTTAAATTTATGAAATTGAAAAAAATCATGGCGACATTATTGCTTGCAGTAATGATACTTGCACAATTTAGTTTTATTCAATTAGGTAGTGTTGTAACTGCTGCAAATGAACAAACAACAGGAAGATTTCATTATGATCAATTAAGTGGTACTGCTAAAAAGATTTATGATGGAATTGTAGCAATGAAGGACAAACTTAAAACAGGAACAGAAAATTATGATTTAGTTGCAAATGGACATTTTACATCAGATGAAGTAAAATCATATGAAGATGGAACTGTTAATTTAAAGAAGGAATTTTATGCAGCAAGATATGCATTTTATGCAGATTATCCAGAAATTTTTTATGTGAGTTTTAACAAATTAGCTATCAGGACAACAAAGGATGCAAATGGAACTTACCATGCATATATTGGTAGCGGAAATAATAAAGATTATCGTACAGAAGGATTTAAAGATCAAGCAGAAGTAGAAGCAGCTATTGTTGAATTTGAAAGTAAAGTACAAGAAATTGTAGATGAAGTAAATGCATTAGAAATAGAAGAAGGAAAAAATGCTGAAGCAGAAAAAATAAAATATGTGCATAATAAAATAACAAAAATGGCAGGATATAGATTAGAGGCTGATTGCAAACCAGGAAACGAAGACTTTTTAAGTACACCTTATGGTATTTTAGTAAAAGGTCAAGGTGTATGTGAAGGATATGCAAGAGCTTTTAAAACAATTTTAGACAAATTAGGTATGACTTGTATTTTAGTACAAGGTATTCATCAAACAGATGGAAGTGCAGTTGCACATATGTGGAACTATGTTCAAATAACAGAGGAAACAGTTGCAAGAAGTACAGTTAAAAATTGGTATGCAGTTGATGTGACTATGGATGACCCATACACACGTACTGTAAAAAAACCAGGTGAAGACTATAGTGATAGAGAACCAGGATGGGATGTCGTAGAAGGATTTGAAAATACAAGATATTTATTTGTTGGTGCGCAAACAATGGCAGCAGAACATGTGGCAGTAGAAAAAGTAGAAGCAGCAGGAAATTACGAATTTAAATATCCAGAATTAAAAGAAGAAGATTTGGGAATTGATACTGTTACTGAAGTAGATGGTTTAGTAGTAAAATACAAACAAGAAGGAAATGAAACAGAAGAATATAAATCAGGAGACTACTATATAAGCTATAAAGGAATGGGAAATAAGCAAGCAAGAGAACAAGGATATTATTTGTTAGCAAAATATCACGAATATAGACCAGGTGATGAAGTATGGAGAGAAGGTAAATGGGGATATTTTGATGAAGAAGCTTATGCAGGAGGATTTGTAGACAGAGGAGATTATCTATATCTTACTGTACCAAATGGTGAATATATGGAATTTGCAGTAACTAGAGTTGCACCAGATCCTTCACTTGGAATAGGAAGCTTAACTTACCAAGGTGATGAATCAGGATTAATTGCACAAAGTGGAAAACTATATAACCCAAGTGGAACATATAGAGCAAAACCATATATTAAAAAACAAGATCCAGCACCACTTGCTTCACTTTTAGTAGGAACAACTTATTCTGTAACAATTGTTTATGATGATGATTTATTATTAAAAGAAGGAGTTACTGAAGTAGGATATAAATTTGAATCTTCAGGACTAACAGGTGCTGAATGTGCTAAAGTAGCAGATTTTAAATGGGATGGAAAACGTACAATTACATTTAAATTTACACCTAGTGAGATGTTTGCAGATGATGGAGCATCTTATGCTATTTATCCAACAGGACTTATTGGAAAAAATAGTGGTAAAGAACCAATGGAAATATTGTATGGTGCAGTAAACCAAATTGCATGTTCTTTCAGTATGAGAGCTGCACGTAATTGGGAACTATTTGCAAGACCAAATTTAATGGAAGATGCAGATCTTTCTCAACAAGAATGGATAACATCAGATGGAGAAAAAGTTGAAGATAGACTTAAAAATAGAATTGCACTTGTAGCAACTAAACCAACAAAAGATGACCAAGATGTTATGGAAGACAAGATTGAAAATGAATTAAAAGCAACAGACCAAACAATCTTAAAGAGTTCAACTTATAATCTTTCACTAAATGCATGTAAAAAATATGTTATACCAACAGGACACAGAGTAAGATTATCAGTAGGTTTTCCAGAAGGATATGGACCAGAAGATGCAGGTGTTACTTTTAAAGCATATCACTTTATGAGAGATAATGAAGGAAATATAACAGGAGTAGAAGAAATTCCTTGTATTGTAACACAATATGGTTTAATTATTACTTGTAATTCATTCAGCCCATTTGCAATTGCAGCAGTAAATAGAACTGAAAATGATACAACTACAACAAAACAATTAGTTATTTCAACAGCGGCAAATGGAAAAATGGAAGCAGTAGATGAACAAGACAATAGAGAACTAAAAGTAACAGGAAATATTTTAGATGTTGAAGAAAATGAAAGCAAAACATTTAGAGTGATACCAGATGAAGGATATGATATCGAAACACTTACTGTATGTGGTAAAGTAATGGAAATTACAAACAAAAAGTCAATGGAAATTACAGTAAATTATGATGAAATTAAAGATGGAAATGTTATTATTGATGCAACTTTTGTTGCTGAAACAGTAGCTCAAGCTGAAGAAGCAAAAGGAGAAACTATAGTAACTCCAAAAGCTACTCCAGCACAAATCACAATGAATAAAACGTCTGTAGATACAACAATTAATGAAGCATTAGTAATTGAACCAACAGTGACTCAGACTCCAGGAACTCAAACTTACCAATGGTACAAAGATGGAAGCAAGTTAGAAGGAAAAACAAACAAAGTATTAGAAATTAAAGAGCCTGTAGCAGAAGATACAGGAAGTTATATCTTAAAAGTAACATCATCAATAGAAACTGTAAGTGAAGAAACTACAAGTGATGCAGTTGATGTAACAGTTAGAAGTTTTGAAACAACTTTGACACCAACAGATTCAAACCTAAATGTAAATGAGTTGAATAGTGGTGATGAATTTGAAGTAAATATTAATATTGGAAACTTTAAAAATATAGATAATGGTTTATATGCAATTGGAGGACAATTACAATATGATACAGATGCTTTAGAATTAGTTCGTGTAGATGGAAAAGCAGTAATAGCACAAAATGGATGGGAAGCTACTACTGAAAATGACAATACACTTAAATTTATAACAGTTGGAAATAATATTACAACTCCAGGAACAATGGGAAAAGTTAAATTTAGAGCAAAAGAATTAAATCAAGATAAAGAAGCTAGTATCAAAATGATAAATATGTGTGCAAGTGATGCTGATAAAGATATTGCTTCAAGAGATGCTGAACTAAAAGTAACTGTAAAAAAAGTAGTTCGTGCAGATTCTATTACATCAAACAAATATGTAATTGCAGATGAAATCATTTCAAGAGTAGAACCACAAACAACAATAGTAAGCTTTAAAAGAAATGTACAACATCAAGGAGAATTGGTATTTAAAGACAAAGAGGGAAATATAATTAATGATGAGAATGCAGTTCTTGCAACAGGGATGACTTTACAAGTAGGAACAACTCTAAACTTTACTATTAGTGTAGTTCAAGATGTTAATGGAGATGGAAACGTAAGTATTACAGATTTAGCACAAATAATGTTACATCTAGTAGATACTGAAAGATTAGAAGGAGCACGTTTTAAAGCAGCTGATATTAATGGAGATGGAAAAGTTACCATTACAGATGTAGCTCAATTACAATTAATTTTAGTTGGTCGTCCAATAAAATAGAAAAATAAATAAAAAGGAGATACTATGAGAAAAATAATAGTAGGATTTAGTTTAATCATATTATTGGTTATTGGGCTTATGGGAAATGTAAGTGCAGCAAATGCAACTGTAACTTTAACTGCAAAGCCAGAAGAGGTTAGCAAAGGAAGTAAAGTGGAAATTAGTGTTAATTTATCTAATGTAAAGACTACCAAAGGTGCAGGAGCATTTATGGGGACAATTGTATATGAGGATAAAGAAAGCTTGAAATTTGAAAAGATTGAAAGCCAAAATGGTTGGTCATCAGCTTTTACGTATAATGAAGATAATGGAAAAATAGTAATTAATAAAGGAAGCGATGTTACAAAATCTGAAACAATGTTCAAAATTATTTTTACAGTAACAGACAAAGCAAAGCAAAACTTAGTAGTTACTTTAAAAGATATGACTTTTTCAGAGGGAATTGAAGACATTGAAATTCCTGATAGCAACATTCGTCTTACTGTAAAAGGAGAAAAACCAAAGCCAGAAAATAATGAAGAAACACCAGGAGGAAATAACAATCAAAATACAAATGGAACAGGAAATTCGAATCAAGAAGATAATATTGCTACGGGAAAATTACCACAAACAGGTGTAAGCAATTTATTAGTAACAGTAGGTGGAGTAGTAATTACAGTAATAGCAATAGTATTATTTGTTAGAATAAGAATGATGAACTTCAAATAGATATAACTTAAATAACATAAGAATTTATGATAAAAGGAATACACTTTAGTCAAGGTGTATTCCTTTTTGCTAAGCAATTTGACACACTTTTTTTCTTTTTGTCATAAAATGTAGTATAAACGAAGAATAAGGAGGAAAAAAGAAAATGTTGAATCGTTATAGAAAATGTTGCTGTCAAAACAACTATGATCCACAAGTAATCGAAAACATTTGCAATAATGCAGGTACTACAGCAGAATATAGCAATTTTATGCCAAGTGCAACTACTAGTTGTGGTTGTGATTGTGGATGCCATTGTGGACATAATGACATGATGGGTGACTGTGGTTGTGGATTTGATGAAGAACTAAGTCCATTTCCAAGTAATCCAATGCTAGCGCAAAGTTATGTGCCAATTCAAGAAATGGATAAAACTTTTACACCTTGTTGTGGATTAAAAATGGGAACTATTTTCCCAGAATTAGTAAGTCCATATATGCCAGGTCAAAGTATGGCAGAGATTGAGTATTTGAAATGCGCAAATAAAATTGGAGAGGGGTGTAATAAATGTTGTTAGAAAATAGAAATTGTGGTTGTATGCAAAACAACCAACAAAATTGTGAATGTATGGGAAATAACTTAGAAAATTGCGATTGTGATTATACACCTCAAGGAATTAATGCAGCTTTTGGTTTTAATACTGCGAATATGGCTCAAGATGATGAATGCGGTTGTCAAATGTCACCAGAACAATGTTGTGATGAAAGAAACAGAATAAGAGAAGAGATGATAGGTCAAATTAAATGTTTAAATTTTGCAGTTATTGAATTAGGTTTATATTTAGATACACATCATGACGACCAAAAAGCAATTTGTTTACACAGAGAATATACCAAACAATTGAAAGAATTGAAAGATCAATACCAAAGAGTTTATGGACCTTTAAGCATTTATTATCCATGTAAAAAATGGAGATGGCTTGAAGAGCCTTGGCCTTCGTTCATTTTAGGATAAAATGATTACTTATCTACAGTATCAATAAAAAGAGAGATTTTATAAAATATAAAAAAGGTAGGTGAAGCAATATATGTGAATGAACAAAATAAACCAGCATATTATGCAGTAATTCCAAGTCGGTATAAGATATTGTAAAGAATTGAAGTTCGCAGAAAGATTATTATATGGAGAAATAACAGCATTAACCAATAGAAATGGTTATTGTTTTGCTACAAATAAGTATTTTGCAGAACTATATAATGTAACCATAGAAACAATATCTAGGTGGATATCACACTTACAAAGACTGGGATTTATAAAAGTAGAAATTATAAAAACAGACAAAAACGAAATATTAGAAAGAAGAATTTTTATTATAGATAATAGCAACAATATTTTTCTATCTAATACCTATTGTCAAAATAATCAATACCCTATTGACGAAAAAGTCAAAGAGAATAATATAAATATTAGGATAGATAGATTTTTTAATTTTATAATAAATAAAGAGGGGGAAGCTCCAGAAAAGCTAACAAAAGTTCAAAATATAGAACTTCATGAGTTATTAGAAAAGTTAGAATTGAACTATACAAAAGAATTTTTAAAGATAATTACAGAAGAAAACATAGAAAAGTTAAAGATAGTAATATATGCTTTAAAAGAATTAGTCATTAATAAAAAAAGCATATTTACAATAAAGAGAGAAAACTTATTATCTTTATATGACAAATGTAAGAGAAAACAGGTATCTTACATAGGAACAGAAAAAGAAATAGGCGACTTTTTTGAATATTATTATATAAGTTTGGTAAAGGAATTAGAAAAAGCTAGATAGCTTTTATTTTTTTGCCTAAGATAAGGGGGAGCAAAATGATACCAACTTATGACATAGATAACATAACAGGAAATTTAGACATAATGTTTCAAAATATTATGAAAATAGGCTTTATATTTTCCATTATTTTATTAACAATATGGATGGTAGTAAGTCTAACAATATGGTTATTTCGGAGCCAAGAAGAAGTCCGAAAGAGCAATAAAATTTGGAATAAAGAATTTTATAATAGCCTTAATATTAGCGATAATCGTACTTAGCATTCCAATATTGTTTAGTACGTTTTAAAAAATATTAAAAAAGTGTTACATACAACCAAAATTATTTGCCCTAAATAATTTGGAGGAAATGTATGAGAATGGAGAGAGTAAAAGAAAATGTAAGAAAAGTATTTTATAAACTAAAAAATAAGATATGGGTAATACCTATAACATTAATGATGATGCAGACTAAAGTATTTGCAAGTGGTAGCATCAGCACAGCAGAAGTAAATCAAGCTACAGAAAATATAAAGAATGCTGTAATTAAGTTAGCAATGCCAATTCGGTGGAATTTTAGTGTTTGTTAGTATTGTTATTATTGCACTTAAAATGATAGTCAATTCTAACAATGCAAACAAAAGAAGTGAATCCATTGGAGCATTAGCTTGGGTATGTGGTGGAACAATGCTTTTAGGTTTATCACTTATTGTTTCAGGAATTATTTTAAGTATTGCGACAAATGGTGGCGGAGCTTTAATAACTGGTGGTAGCACAAATGCTTAGATAGGAGGTAATTGTATGCTTTATAAAGTACCATTCGCATTTGAACATGAAGAAAAGATGTTTCGGAGGGTATTTATCTCTTAGACAAATGTTATATCTTGTATTTGGAATTAGTTCAGCAGGAATTTTATTTATTCCAGTTATACCAATATTAATAAAAGTAATTGTATTTCTAACAATATTTACAATGTTTATATCATTTGCATTCCTTAAAATAGGAACAAACTATGCAGATAAGTGTTTTCTAAACATTTTAAAATACCTATGCAGAAAGAAAATTTATATAAATGAAAGGTAGGATAAAATGATAATTACGTTCATTTTTGTATTAGCAGGTATCTTATTTATGATAGGTACACTAATATATGTAAAAGATAAAAACAAGTTACAAGAGATAAAATCTATAGACAAGTCTAGTCTAAAAAGAGAAAAGAAAAAATTAAGCAATTTATGGGGAATAGGAGAATTTAATAATCAAGTAATTACAATAAATAAAAATCAGCATTCTATTATTGTAGAACTTGAAAGCATTGAATATAGTTTAATGCAAGATGGAGAAAAAGCAAGTGTAGATAGAGAATTAGTAAGCATAGCACAAATGTTAAAATTTCCAATTCAATTCTTAGAAGTAAAGAAGCAAATTGAATTAGGTGATATGCTGGAAGAAATTAAGGTTAATACAATAAATGCCAATGATAATGTAAAAGAATATGCAACACAAATTGTAAAACATTTAGAAAAACTACAAGAAGATCAAAACTTATTTGAAAGAAAAAACTATATGATTATATCTTCTTTTAATAACAGAAAAATAGCAGAAATGGAATTGAAAGAGTTTTATGGACTACTAAGATATCATTTACTAAATATTAAAATAAGCACAAGATTATTAAATGATAAAGAAATAGTAGAACTTATTTATGAACAGCTCCATAAAGGCAACAAAAATAAAGTCGCAGACATTGAAGAAAAAGGAGGTTTTGGATTATATGTTACAAGTAAAAAAAGAAAAGAAGCTAAAACCTTATAAACAAAAGAGAAAAGATAAGGGAAAGAATTTTTTTGATAATCAGCCACAACTACTTTCTCTATTAGCACCTGAAGTAATACAAGAAACAAAAGATTATATTTATATGGGAAATGACAAATATGTTAGAATATTTACTTTAATGGTGTATCCAAACTATATTCAAATTGGGTGGTTAGATGATATTTTAAATGTAATCGGCGATGTAGATATTTCCACACAAGTACAAGTAGCAGATGAAAGAAATGTAGTTAAATATTTAAGCCATAAGATTACAAAGTTAAAGTCAGACTATTATTTATTTGAAATGCAAGGAAATATTGAAGAATTGCATAAATTAGAAGAAAATATACAAGCATTTGAAAAGATGAGAAGAGATATACAAATAAATAATGATAAGATGTTTTTTGTAAAAATCACATTAAGGTTAAATGCAAAAAGCCTAGAAGAACTAAATGAAAAAAGTAAGCTATTAAGAGACGAATTTGCCAATAGGTCTTGTGAAATTAGGCCACTTTATTTTAAGCAATTAGATGCACTAAAAGAAACATTAGCACTAAACAATAACATTGTTAATGATAATAACAGAAATATGACAACTGAAGGATTAGCTACTATGTTTCCAATTGCAAGAACAAAAGCAACTATAAAAAGTGGTGTCTACTTAGGTAGAGATTTATTTACTGGCTTACCGTATAGCTTGGAAACATTTGGAGATGGATTAGCAAATGCTAACATAGCAATCTTTGGAATACCAGGCTCAGGAAAATCAGTAACAGTAAAAGTAATTGTAGGCAGAACAACTCTTATTAATAGAAGGTCGTCTATTTTAGACATAGAAGGCGAATATGTAAGGCAAACTGAAAAGTTAGGTGGAAAGATTATAAAAGTAAGGCAAGGTGTTCCAGTAGGAATTAATTTATTTGACATAGAAGATGATGAAGATGTAGATTATGTAGATATTGACGGAAAAGTAGCAGAAATTAGAGCAATTTTATACGGAATTATCAATAAATATGAAAACAGAGCATTAAAGCCAGCAGAAATTGCGGATATTGAAAAAGCAGTAAAAGAAGTTTATAGAGAAAAAGGAATAACAAAAGATAAACAATCCTTGTATGAAAAAAAAGGTGGAAAAATAGAAGGCAAGATTACTCTTGAAGATATAAAAAAGAAGATGCCAACAGTTTCGGATTTTTATAGAGTTATGAAAGAAAAAGTGCAAAATAAAGAATTAGCAACTACATTGAGTAACTTTACAAAAGGTAATACATTGGGAATATTTGATTGTCAAAGTTCATTACAAGTAAATGAACAAACAATATGTTTCGATATTTCAGAAATTAAAGATGAAATTATGCGATATTATGTATGTTTGGTACTTACTACTTGGCTTACCAATAAATATATTGCTACAAAAGAAAGAAACAAAAGGTATGTAATAGTAGATGAGGCTTGGAATTTATTTAAGAATAAAGAAACATCTGATTTTTTAGAAAATTTAGCAAGAAGAGCTAGGAAAAAAGGTGTGGCAATGATATTAGCAACACAAAATCTAGCAGAGCTAAGACAAAACAAACAAGCTGAAGCTATCATGAATTGTTGTGATACTATCATCTTGTTAAAGCAGTCAATTGGAAGTATTGAAGAAATAATGAAATTCTTTAAGTTACCTAGTGGAGCAAAAGCGATTTTGACAAAGGCAAAACCAGGAGAGTGTATTCTAATTAGAGGTGGTGAAATAAGAGCAATAAAGGTTGATATGACAAAATTTGAAAGTGAGTTTATAAAAACTTAAAGGTGGTGAAACAATTTTGAAGATGAAAAAGATTTTAGTAAGTATTCTATTAGTAATACTTATTTTTTTTAGTTTTTTACAAGTACAAGTTAAAGCAACAAACAATGAAATAGATATAGAAAAAGTAATAGATAAAGATGAAGGGGGATTATTTGAAAAAATAATTGCTAAGATAATTCGGTGGATTAGCAGAAACAGTATTCAATTTAACAACTAATGAAGTATTTGGAGTAGGATTCAAAAACTATGATGAATTGGTATTTGGAAATAATCAAACTGATATTGCACCTTTTACGCAAGAACAATGGAATTTAATGATAAGTTGGTATTGGAAAATAGCAAGTATTATTGGAGGTCCTATTTTAATTGCTATTGTAATACTTGCTTGGAAAATGATAATTGCAGGAATAAGTCCAGAGAAACGAAATGAAGTCAAAGATAGTTTAATGAGATTAATTTTTGGAGCAGCATCCATTGGTTTTGCACCAATTTTTGTGAAGTTAATGCTACTCCTAAATAATTCATTAGTAAAGTTGTTGGTAGGAACAGTTCATGGAAGTTTAGATGACTTATTAGGTAATTCATTATTAACTAACATTAATACAGGAAATGCAATAGCAACAGCAATAGTAATTGCTATGTTTGCCTATTTATTTGTAAAAGTCAATGTTAAATTTATTATTAGGCAATTTACTTTAATTGTATTTACTATATTTACACCAATAGTTACGATATTTTGGATTATTAATAGAAAAACAATAGCAGCAAGTTTGTGGTTTGGTCAAATTATTATAAATAGTTTTATGCAGTTTATTTACACTTTCTTGTTTCTAATTTATATGAACTTTCTACCAAAGAGTGGGCGGTTGGGCTATTACTTTGCTATGGGCAATGATGATGCTACCACTCGCAGACGCATTACAAAATACAATGCAAAACCTAGTAAGTAGAATGGCAGGAATAAACAATGAAGAACTTTCTAATCGTGGTATTGGTATGGGAGTTGCTATGGGATATACCATAAAAAGTATTGCATACCAATTTAAAAACGAAAACCAAGAAAAGGTAGTAGGAGCAAGAAAAGCAATAGCTTCAGTATTAGTACCACAAGCAACAGGAACAGCAGGAGCGAGTAAATCAGTACCAGTATCAGGAGAAAGTTATGAAGGGCATTCTCAAAATATAATGGATGACAAGAAATCAGTTAATGTAACTGGAGAAGGCAAAAATAATAAAACAGAAGACTTACTATTTAATAGTGAGCAAGTAGTACAAGACAATATGACAGGTGGAATTAAAAAGGCATTTAATGCAGGTAAGGGGTTTATGAATTTTGGTATGCAGATGGCAGAAGGTAGAAATTTTAAAACAAATCAAGAAAAATCAGCTAACAATCAAAGAATGTATGAAAGAAATAATATCAATAGTACGAGAAAAGAAGATATAGAAGAAAATACAAATAAAATTATTACTATCAATGAGGAACTTGATGATGAAGAATAAGAAGAAAATGAAAATAGCAGGATTTGTTTTAATTTTGATAAAGCCTTTTATTGTTCCTATTCTTATTGTAGCAATTATTTGTGGATTGGTATGTACTTTGACAGATATGCTATATATTGTTTTCAATAATGAAGATAAAATAGATATGAAAGAAGAACTTGCCTATTATAATACTGAATATGAAAAAGAGGAAATGACGGACTTCTTTTCAAGTGTTTGGGATTTTGTAGCAAAAATATTTGGTGGCGGAGAAATAGCAGATTATACAGAATGGCCAGTAAAGAAATATTACACAATTACAAGCTATTTTGGTTATCGAGATGCCCCTACAGTTGGAGCAACTAGCTTTCATGGTGGCTTAGATATAGGAGCACCAGAAGGAGCAAAATTAGTTTCAATTCTAGACGCAGAAGTAATATCAATAGGCTGGTGGGGGTCAGCAGGTTATACCATTAAGCTAAAAAGCATAGATGGAGAATATGATTTTTCCTATTATCATGTTTCGCCAGAGTATATAGTTTCAAAAGGGCAAAAAGTGAAAAAAGGTGAAATTATAGGTAAAGTAGGTCCACTTAATGTATATGGTGTAGAAAATAATCCATATAGAGATAGTCAAGGAAGACCAACAAATGGAGCTACAACAGGTTGCCATTGTCATTTTGAAGTAAGAAGAAATGGTCAGTTAATAGATCCATTAGAAATAGTAAAGAAGGAGGAATTTATTTAATGATAGTTATATATACAGGAATAGAAGAAATAGATAAAGAAATACAACAACAGCTAAATGATACAATTATTGCACATTATAGCGATTACCTAATAGAAAGTAACACTTTCGAGGGACAAACAGCAATAGTTTCAGCACAAGCTATTGAAGAAAATTTACAAGAATTTTTATTTTTACTAAAGCAAATGAATATGAGAGTTATTCTATTATTGAAATCGCCAAGACAAGAAGAAACGAAAATAGCATTACAATTAGGAATTTATGATATTGTATTTGGAAACTTCTATGCAAGCCAAATAAAAGATATTTTGGAACATCCAAAAAGATTTAAAGATATTTCAGACTTGTATAGAAAGACATTTAATATACAACTGAAAATGCAAAAGAGAATTAGAAATCAAAAGACTAATTCTTTTTTTAGTAGAAAATAAAACTAAAAGCTAAACAACTAAGTTAAGGAGGTGATGCTAGCAGATATGAAAAGAAGTAGTAATATAAAAAAGATAATGCTAGTAACTATCATAATTGTATTTGCCATAATACTAATAACATCTATCTATTTTTTAATGAAAGACTTTCTAGCATATAAGGAAAGCAATGATGAAAGTAAAGGATTGCAACAAGAAGTTATCATAAAAGAAGAAAATGAAGAAAAAGTAGAAATAGAATGGGAAAAGCTAGAAAAGATTAATAAAGATATCATTGGCTGGATTAAAATTGCAGGAACGCATATTAATTATCCTATTCTTCAGGATAATAGTAAGCTACAGTATTTAAACAAGTCTTTTAATGGTAAATATAATGTAAACGGCTCGATATTTACACTAAATGAGAAGCCATTTCAAGAAAGCGAAACAATTATATATGGTCATAATATGAAAAGTAAAATTATGTTTTCAGAATTAGATAAATATATGAAGGAAGACTTTTTCTATAAGCACTCTAGTTTTGAAATATATACCAGAGGACAAAATTATAGAGCAACAGTGTTTAGTTGTTATTCCACTAATGTATATCAAGAAGAAAAACAAGTTAAATCATTGGAGTTTGATGAAAAGGTAGAATATTATAAAAAGAGAAGCAAATATTCTATGGAAAACATAGGAAAAGTAAAAAAAATTGTAAAATTATCGACATGCTCATACCTAGATAGTCATACAATGCCAACGAGTGAAAGGTATTACATAGTGGCAAAATTAGAAGAAATTGATTAAAAAGCCATAAACTAATTGATTTTAATAGTATTAGAGGGATTATGAAAAGAAAAATTTTTGATATTATACAAATTAATAAAAATATGCTATACTCTTGGTCAAGGAGAGTGATGTAATATGAAAAAGATTTTTTTAATACTAATAACAATTCTATTATTAATTGGCATTATAGTTTGTATATTTGTAATGCAACCTAAAGAGGTAAGTAGCATTCCAGAAGATACAGGTGTAAAGATTGGAGAATTAAACGATACAAATATATTAACAAATAATGTAGAATCTTCTAATAGTGCAACTACAAAAAATATTGAAATAGAAAACAGCATAAACGAAAACAAAGAAAAAGGAAATAATACAAATGCTTTAATGAACACTACTTCAAAGAATAAAACAGAAGACAAAAACAAGACAACAGCTCAAGTACAAACGAGTAACACAAATAAAAGTAGTAATACCACTTCAAAAAAGACAACAGCTAACAATAATTCTAATACAAGTAAAAATCAAGTAAGTTCTAATTCAAATAAAACATCTGGTAGTATAAATAAAGCAAATACTAATATATCAAATTCTAAACCTACGGCAACTACTAAAAAAGAAGAAACCCATAAACATTTTATGAAAGTTAATGCAGGATGGTTTAAATCAGTTGATGAATTAGAGAAAGAAGTAGACAGAGAATTTGAAAAATGGGATAGAAAGTATAATGCTGGTAAAATTACTTGGGATGAATTAGGCAAGTATTGTCCTATTGGATATGAGTCATTTAGATGCTCTTGTGGAATGTATGGTTTAAATTATTCGTATGAGTAATTAGAAAGATAAACAAAAGAAATAGAGAAAGCAAAGAGGTTGAATAAGATTTCAACTTCTTTTTTATGTGTAAAAATTATTAAAGGAGAGGAGAAAAAGTAAATGAAAGGATTAAAAAAGAATTTTAAGAGAATTATATATTTACTTTTATTAATTGTAGTATTATTCAATGCTACAGGTGCAACAGCACAAAAAGTTTTCGCAGTTATTACACAAGGAACATACATTGCGAGAATTTATGAAACCCCATATACAGACAACTTGGGTCAAAATATTTTTAAAATAAGAGTTGAACGGAGATGAGATTCCGAAGTTAACAGACACTCGGATTTGGTCAAACAGCATTTTGCCTTAACCATCATCTTGATCATCCTGAAACATTTTTACCTTATGATGTTTCAAGTGATTTTTCATCTAATAATGATTTTAAAAAGAGTGCTAGAATAGCCTACTTAGGATACTATAGATACTCAAATGCGTCTGGAAACGCAAGTCAAGGGCTAACAGGAAGAGCAGATAATGTGCAATATGCTTATACTGCTAACTTAATATGGCAAATACTTAAACAGGTGCCAAATAACTATAGTCTTGGAAGTGATTTTGACTCATTTAAAACAGAAGTAATGGATGAATATAACAAATGGGATACTCTTCCAAGTTTTAATGCTTCTAATCAAACTATGGATTTAGGGCAAACTAAGGAAATAACTGATAGTAATGGAGTATTAAAGTATTATGAAAGTTTTAAATATACAAAAGATAAAGTGACATTTGAACATACAAAAGGGAGCAATAAAATGAAAATAACAGTAGCGGCAGATGCTAATAAAGAAACTGTATCAGTAACAGAAACAAATGCTAGAAATAACAAAATGGGAAAGTACATTAATACGAGAAAGGTTCAAACTAATTTTGTTTTATCCCCAATTTTAGCAAATCAAGCTACACATCAAAGATTATTGGTAAGTTATGGCTACAATGACCCTAAATATATGAGAATAAAGGTAGATATTAATTTATATGGAAATTTAGAACTAGCAAAGAAAGATAGCAAGGGAAATTTTATACCAGGTGTAAAGTTCAAAGTAAGTTATAATGAAGATATGTCAAATCCAATAGGAACATATACTACTTTAGAAAATGGTAAAGTTACAGTAGAAGAGTTAAATCCAAAAACAGTATATATTCAAGAAGTAGAAGTACCAGCAAATTTAATACTAGACAGTGAAATTCATTCAATAGTAGTAAAGCCAAATGATGTTACTACTTATGTGGCAGTCAATAATTGGAAACAAGGAAGAATTAAAGCAATTAAAAAGGATGAAGAAACAGGAAAGATAGTAAAAAAAGCTGGAACGGTTTTTGATATTTATAATTCTAGCAATGCCAAAGTTTCAAGTATGACAACCAATAACGAAGGAATTGCAACAAGTGAATTATTAGATTATGGAATTTATTATATTAAAGAGTCAAAAGCACCAAATGCATATACAATAAAAGCAGAAATAAGTGAAAACATTGATGTTAGTGAGAATGGAAAAACTTATGAAGTTACAATGAAAAATGCAAGGGTAAAAGGTAGTGTAACTATTTCAAAAGAAGACAGTAAGACTGGAAAGAAAGCTCAAGGAGAAGGAACTTTAAAAGGGGCAGTATATGGTGTATATACAAGAAATCTAATTTTAGATCCAGCGGACGATAGTATAATTTATGAACCAGATGTAAAAATTGGAGAGCTAATAACAGATGACAATGCAAATGCTACCATGAATGACTTGTACTTAGGAGAATATTATATTCAAGAAATACAAGCAAGTGAAGGATATAATTTAGATAATACCAAGTACAATTTTGATTTGACTTATGAAAATCAAAATGTAGAAATAGTTAGCAAGAAAGTAACTGTGGAAGAAAGAGTTATTTCGCAAGCCTTTGAAATCATAAAAGTATCATCTAATGATTCTGCGGAAGCTGAATTGCTAAAGGGAGCAGAATTTACAATTAAAGCACAAAAAGACATTGAAAAATATGGCTCTTGGGAAAAAGCACCAATCGCTAAAAATGCAAATGGAGAAGAGGCATTGGTATTAGTAACAGATGAAAAAGGATATGCAAAGAGTGAGAGACTACCATTTGGAACTTATATTGTTCGTGAAACAAAAGTGCCAGATGAAAAAGAAAAAACAGAAGATTTTACAGTTAAGATTACAAAAGACAGTAGTGAACCACAAGTATGGAGAGTTTTCAACGATAAGGAATTTACATCAGTTTTAGCAATTATAAAAAAGGATGCAGAAACAGATAAAACAATTCAAATATCAGGAGCAAAATTCAAAATAAAAAATACAGACACAAATGAATATTTTGGTTACTGGGATTGGAATCCACTTCCTCACTATGTAGACAATTGGACTACAGATAAGACAGGAACAGTAATGACAAATGATAAACTACCAGTAGGAAATTATCAATTAGAAGAACAAAAAAGTCCAGATGGATATTTAATCAGTTCAGAACCAGTACCATTCAAGATTTCTTCACATACCGCTTATGAAGTGTTACCAGACGAAAATACAGTAGTTATTACCGTTGTGCAGAAAGACACTTCTGTTAAAGGGAAAGTAAATGTAGAGAAAAAAGGTGAAGTGTTAACTGACTTCAAAAATGGCAAATTCATTTATGAAGAAAAAGGCCTAGCAGGTGCTAAATATGAAATAGTAGCTAGAGAAAATATTTTAGATCCATCAGGAGATGGTACAATTCTTTATGAAAAAGGCAAAGTGGCTGATACAATTATAACCAATAGTGAAGGTAAAGCAACTTCTAAAGAATTAGCACTTGGAGAATACTTCGTAAGAGAAATTGAAGCACCAGAGGGAATGGTACTGAGTAATGAAATAAAAAATATTTCATTAAAGTATAAAGACCAAAATACACCTATTATATTTGCTGACACATCTTTTATAAATCAAAGACAAAAAGTAGAACTAAATGTAATTAAAAAAGATGCCGAAGAAGACATTGGACTTCTAGGAGCAGAGTTTGGTTTATATGCTAAAGAAAATATAGTAAATAATAATGGGGATATTGTAGTAGATAAAGGACAATTGATTGAAATAGCAACAAGTAATGAAGATGGAAAAGTACATTTTGAATCAGATTTACCATTAACAAATTTTGAGATAAAAGAACTTGCAGCACCATTGGGATATTTATTAAGTGAAGAAGTGATAAAAGTAGATGCAGACTATCAAGGACAAGATATTCAAACTATTTTTTTAGAGTATGAATTTAAGAATGATAGGAAACCTACTGGAACAATTCAAGTTAGAAAAGTAGATACATTAGAACAAAGTAAAAAGTTAGACAATATTGAATTTAATATTTCTAAAGATAAAGATATGAGCAAAATTATTGCTACAGAAAAAACAAATGGTGATAGTATAGCAACATTCAAGGATTTAGAATTAGGTACTTATTATATCCAAGAGAGCAAACAAGTAGATGGATATATTCTAAATGATACAATTTACCAAGTAGAAGTAAAGAAAAATGGAGATATACTAATGATAAGATGTGAAAATAAACCAACTAAAATGGAATTTTCGAAGGTAGATGAAACAGGTACAAAAGAACTAGAAGGTGCAAAAATCCAAATTATAGACAAAGAAACAAATAAAGTAATAGAAGAATGGATTTCTACAAAAGAACCTCATATTATTCATTATCTAGTAGAGGGGAAAGAATATATTATGAAAGAAGTAACAGCACCATCAGGCTATGAAATTGCAGAAAATATTGTTTTCAAAGCAGGAGATGGTCAAAAAATAACTATGAAAGATATGCCTACACCAGTAGTACAAACTGGAAATGAAACAAACTATTTACTACTAATAGGAAGTGTTATTATTTCATTAGTAGGCTTAACAACAGCAGTTATTATTTTAAAAAGAAGAAAAGATAACTAAAATTTGAGTGGTATTAGTACTACTCTTTTTCAAAAATTAAAATTAAATTATAGGGAGGAATTTTATTATGTTAAACATTACAGAAATTAGAATTAAAAAGATTAATAAGGGAGATTTATTAGGAGCAGCAAGTATTTGTATAGACAATTGTTTTATTATGAATGAAATTAAATTATTAAACGGAAAGAATGGAAGATTTATTAGTTTTCCTAGCAGAAAATTAAAGAATAAGGATATTAGAAAGAACTTTTTATATCCAACTGACAATGAAACTAGATTACAATTATTAGAAGCAATTTCAGAAGAATATGATAAGATAAATATAGAAGAATAAGAAATATAGAAGATGCAAGAGGATAACACCTTTTGTATCTTCTTTTTTATAACAATTGCTTGAGATTAAGTTTTTTATTTTGAATATGTAAAGGAGAAGAAAGTAATGATAGAATTATATAATGCTGACTGTCTTGAAAAAATGAGAGATATTCCAGAACAAAGTATCAATTTGATTCTTACAGATTTACCATATGGAACTACAAAATGTAGTTGGGATAAAAAAATTAATTTAAAACAAATGTGGGAGCAATATGAAAGGATTATAACAAATAATGGAGTGATATGTTTATTTGCACAAAATAAGTTTTTTTATGAATTAGTAAAAAGTAATGAAAAATTATATAGATACGATTTAATATGGGATAAAGTGTTAGTAACAGGATTTTTAAATGCTAAAAGACAACCAATGAGACAACATGAACAAATAGCAGTTTTCTATAAACATCAGCCAAAATACAATCCTCAAATGAAAATAGGCAGACCATTGCATGGAAAAGGAAATATAAAATTAGAAAAATCAAGAAGTAATAATGTATATGGAGAATTTTATAATATGCCAGATGTAAGAAAAGGTAGCACAGAGAAATATCCAACAAGCATATTAAGATTTCAAAGAGTGCATCCAAGTAAAATGATATACCCAACTGAAAAGCCCATAGAATTACTAGAATATTTAATAAACACATATACTGAGGTAAATGGAACTGTATTGGATAGTTGCATGGGAAGTGGAACAACAGGTATAGCTTGTAAAAATCTCAATAGGAATTTTATAGGTATAGAAATAGAAAAAACTGCTTTTGAAATAGCCCAAAAAAGAATCATACAGGGCTAATACTAATTAGGTATGTGTCTGCAAGCAAACATAACTTTTAATGAAACTAATATTAAAAATTACGCACAAAGATGCAAGAACAAAGAACTTGTATCTTTTATTTTTTAAAAGAAGGAGGAACAAAAGAGATGCAAAAAGAAATTTTAGAAGAATTACATGATTTGCAAGATGCAACAGAATTTATTATAAAAAATGAGAAGAATATAGAAAATAAGCACATAGAAGATTATTTAAGAAGCTTTGAACGAATCAGATATAATATTTTTAACAAAATCAAATTAAAACAAAAATATCAAGTGAATGAGAATGAAAAGATAAACTATTTGAATAATAGATATAAAGCAGAGGTAGAAAATGAAGTCTTGAAAATATATATTCCAGAAGTTTTGCCAAAATATAAAAATGTCAATAACTATGCTTATAAAAATATTATGCTCAATGTTATGGAACAAACCAAACAATATAAAGAGATGTTTGGTGACGAATTAGTATTTGTATTTATTAAAATATCAGAACAACAAAAGAATTTTGATATAGATAACAAATTTGTGAAGCCAATTATTGACGGTCTGGTATTATCAAAAGTGATAAAAGATGACAATACAAACAATATGTTTTATAGTGTATTAGGTACAACTAATATGAAGAAAAAACCACATACAGAAGTTTGTGTGATAAAAGGGAAAAAAGCATTAAGTTGGATACAAAATATGCTTTAAAAGGAGACTTGAATTATAGGCAACTTGGGCATTTTTAGACTACTTCAAGTTACCTATTTTGATAGTAGCAAAACTATTGAAAAATAAGGAAATACTCAAAGTAGGGGCGGGAGTGTTTAAAGGGAAGAAACGATTTAAGAGAAAAAAGGCAATAATTAAGTTGTATCTTATGGAAGAGAGGAAAGTGATGCAAATGTGCAAATGAGATTAACTGAAAAAGATATCCAACTGTTATCATTTTTAGGAAGATATAAAATTATGATAGCAGTGGAAGCTAAAAAAATTTATGGAAGAAAAAATTATTATTTAAAAAGATTAAAGGCTTTAGAAATGGGAAGATATATTCAAAGAGTAAATTATTACTATATAAAGTTAGACACAAATGGAACAAAACTGATTAGAAGATTAGGATATAATTATAGTGGATTATGTAGAAAAAAGGAATACCAAGATAGAATAAAAAATATATCTAAAATTGCAACATTAACATTAGATAGTAACATAGAATTTTTGACAAGTTTTGAAGTAAAGGACAGCCAAATATTTACAGAAGTATCAAGAAAGTTTATAGGAGAATTGTTTTACCAGAATAAAAAATTTATATCTTACTATATTTCTAAAGACAAGGAGAACAGTTATACTAAACAAGTTATTAATGATATGCGAAAAACGATTAACTACAAATATGCTCTTATATTTTTAGAAAGTTTTAGATTCTTGAATAAGAGCAATAAATATTTTATACTAGGAAGGGAAAATACATTAATTATAAAGCCAAATAAGATTAATTTGGATAGAATGAAGATTTTTCAAGAATTAGATTTTTATGAAATTTTGCTACAGATTTATAAAGGAAAAGAAGTATTGTTGTCTAACTGGGATAAAGCAGATTATATGACAGAAGATACTTATATTATATTGATACCATTTATAGATGTAGAAAAATTACATAGATTAAATATATTTTACAATAGTCAAGAAAACCAAAAGAAAAAAATAGATATTATAACTTTAAAGGAAAACATAATAAAAATAAAAGAGATACTAACTAACAGTATAAACATAATAGAGCTAGATGGTTGGTTAGGGGGTATTAGTGAAAGTTTTAAAGAGGTATAAAATACCTTTATTTTTTTTATTATTAAGTCGGAATTTTTATTCCAATTATCAATAGTTATATTAAAGTATTAGCTAAAAGTTTCAATACAACATTTCCAAGTGAAATTAGCATTATGATATGGTTAATATTAGATGCCATTATAATACTAACGGTAAAGAATATTTTACTGACAAAAGAAAATGCAAAAATTGAAGTAGAAGGAATAAGACTAAAAAGAAAAGATGGAACATATGGAACAGCAGATTGGGGAACAAAAGAAGAAATAGAAGAGTATTTAGGAATAGGAAAAAGAAATGGCATCATTATAGGAGAAACAGAAGAAAAAGAACTAATTACATTACCATTAGACACATACTTAAATAAGAATATAGCAGTTTTTCGGTTCGAGTGGAAGTAAAAAGTCAAGAGGTTTTGCGATACCAAATGCTATTGAATTAGCACAAGAAGGATTACAAGAAGTAATAGGCAGAAATATGAGTTTAGTTATTACAGATCCAAAAGGTGAATTATATAGAAAATTAGCAAAATACTTAGAAAAAGAAAAGGAATATGATGTAAAAGTATTTAATTTAGTAAATCCTTTATATTCAAACGGCTCAAAATTTATTGGATTTGTGGAAGATGAAACAGATGCACAGATTTTTAGTCAAATAGTTATTGAAGGAACACAGCTAGATAGAAAAGCAAGTGGAGATGAGTTTTGGAATAGAGGAGAGCAGAATTTATTAAAAGCATTATTGTTATATGTAATCCATTATGAAGATGAAGAAAACAAAAATTTAGGTTATATATATGACCAACTAGCAAGTGGAAATATCAAGCAAATAGACAATTTATTTTTTGAAACAGAAGGACCAACAAAGTTAGCATATAACATTTATGCACAAGCTACAGATATTGTAAAACAGTCAATTGTAACAGGGCTTGCTACTAGATTACAGATTTTTCAAACAGATAAAATTAGAAATATAACTAACAAAGATGAAATTAACTTTGAGAGTATTGGAAATAAGAAAACTTGTATATTTGTAGTAACCAGTGATACCAATTCTACATTTGACTTTCTTTCAACATTATTCTTTTCATTTTTATTTATTAAGCTAATAAAGCTAGCAGACGAAAACATAGATGGTAGATTAAAAGTAGAAACATCATTAATATTAGATGAATTTACAAATATTCGGAAGAATAGTAGATTTTGAGAAGAAACTAGCGACAACAAGAAGTAGAGGCATCAATATATTTATGATATTTCAAAATATAGCACAGCTAAAGAATAGATATGACAATGATGTATGGCAGGAAATATTAGGAAATTGTGATACTAAAATATGTATGGGATGTCGGAGATATTTTAACAGCAGAATATATTACAGAGTATTTACGGTGTAGCAACAGTGGAAACAAATGCTATTAGAAAAGAAGCAGGATTTGATGGAAATTTTACCTATGGAATGGCCAATGTGGCAACTAACAAAAGAAATTTAATGAATCCAGATGAATTACTAAAAATGAACCATAATCAAGAAATAGTGATGGTAAGAGGAAGAAAACCGTTTATATGTAATAAGTTTGATTATTCACAACATGAAGAGACAGGAAAATTAGAAGATATGACTATTGAAGAACAAAAAGAAAGATTTAAAAAGAACATAGAAGAAAGCAATTCAAAGACTGGAAAACCAAAGAAAAAAGAGTATTCATTTAAAAATTTTTAAAAGTAAGGGAAGAGGTGAAAAAGCTATGACAAAAGAGTTACAAGAGAAAATTATATGGCAAAATATTCACTCATCAAAAGTTAAAGGAAAAATTTTAGCAGGAAAAATTATTGCAATAGAAACAGAAAAAATGAAAGATAAAGATATTAATTGTGCAATTGTAAATTTTAAAGGGGTAAAAGTATTGATACCAGCTGAAGAAATGTTAAAAGGAGAACATAGTAAAAAGGTATTAAGAAATATGGTAGGAGCAGAGATTAAATTTATCATAGTAGAATCAGACAATGTTACTCAAAAGACCGTAGGCTCAAGGCTTAGAGCAATGGAACGAATTAGAGAAATAAATATAAAGAAACTTGAAGTAGGAGACAAAATCTATGGAAAAGTAGTAGGAACTTGGAAACAGTATATTAGGCTAGAATGTGTAGGAATAGAATTTGTAATAAACGCAAAAGATTTACAATATGGATATGTAGAAGATGTATCAAAACTATACAAAATCAATGAGCAAGTAAAGGTTCTAGTAAAAGAAATTTCAGAAGATAAGAAAAGTATGAAAATATCAGTAAAAGATTTATTAGTAGATCCGTTCAAAGATATAAGAAAAGAATTTACAGAAAACGGAGAATACTTAGCAACAATAACAGGTTATACAGAAAATCGGTATATTTGCAAGGATTAAGCAAGGAATTGACACTATATGCGTTTTACCAACTTGGTTAGATAAGCCACCAATACCAGGAGAAAAAGTAGTTGTCAAAATTTATAAAATAGTACCAGAGAAAAGAAAAGTGTATAGTACATTAATAAAAGTGATAGGAAGTGATGCAGATGAATGAAGTACAGAATAAAATTGTAAAATTGTTATGGGATTTCAATTCGCTAAGAGAAGAACATATCAAGAAAATATTAAATTGTAAAGGAGATAGCATAGGTTCATTAGTTGCAAAAAAGATAATAGTTAGAGAAAATAATGGTATTGTTAGACATAAGTTAAAAGAAGTTAATAATAGAAATGTAGCAGCCTTTGATGTAGTAATGGATTATCTTGATAGAGATCCAAAGATTTTAAAAGGAAAGCATCCAGCAAATGTAACATTAAAAACGAAACATACTACTTATGACATTATTGCAATTAAAGATGAAGAATTTGAAAAGATATGTAAAGATATTGATACTGTTTCTACCGCAGATAAATTGATAATTATTATTGAAACAAAACAATATGTAAAAAGAAAAATAGATACTGTAAAACCATGCTATATATGCACATTTCCACCATTAGAGATAGTAGATAGTATTAATTAAAAAAGGAGAAAGTTGGCATTGTCTGACTTTCTTTTTTCAATTTTTTATGATAATATATAAAGGAAAGAAGGAAAAACAAAAATGACAATGAAGCAAGTAACAGAGTATTTAGATAAAAAAATAGAACAAAATGAAAATTTTATTAAAATTACATTTTATGAACTTAGAGTAAAGTTGAATTTGACACAAGAAGAAACAAATAAAATGTTAGAACTAGCAAAGACTAGATTAGAAAATATGAATTATAAAGTATATTTTACAAATGAGAAATTTACTTATCAGAACATGATATTAACATTAAAGCAAAATGAACTAATGATAGCAATTAAGAAACTATAGGAGGCAATGAAAGTGAGTAAGAGCATTGGAGAGCAAAGTGTTGAAAAGTTATTAATCAGCAATAAGGCAATAGAAAAATTAAAGAAAAATGAAATTATAAATATTAGCCAGCTATGTGAGAAAAGCAAAGTAGAGCTAAAAAAAATAGGAATAGGGTTAAGGGACGTTAGAGATATTAAAATGAGTTTACAATTAGCTGGGTTAGATTTAAAAAATGATAAGGAGAACTATGAAATTAAAAAGATTTGATGTTATAGAATTAAAAGATGAAACTAAAGCTATAGTATTAGAAACTACTAACACTATATGCAAAGTAAAGAATGTAGATATATCAAAAGATATACTAGAAATAGACAAAGGAGATATTAAAAAAATACTTTATCAAAAGGAATAGATAAATAATAGGGGAGTTAGCTTAGGCTAGCTTCTCTTTTTTTTTATGTGATTTATTATTAAGAAATGAGTTATAAAATTTGTCGACTACAAGAAAAAAGTTTGATTTTATAGAATATTTTAGTGTTATATGTTATGATAGTAAGTAAAGTACGATTAGTATAAAGTTGTAAAGGAGTAATTTTAGAATGGGAAGTAAAGAAGAATTATGGAATGAGGCAAAGAAAAAATGCAAATTAAATAATGATGATATACGCATTGCAAAAGAAATGGGACTAAACCCAAAGAGTCTTATAAAAAATATACCAAATAAAAATGAACAGTGGAAAGCACCAGTAAAAGTATGGATACATGAAATGTATGAAGAAAGACAGGAAAAAATAAGAAAAAAAATACCGTAAAATAGAATTGATATGAAATACAATTAGGTTGATTAATAGTAATCTGTAAGGCAAATTTGCTAAAAACTGGAAAATATGCTATAATATGTATATATTTGTAAAAGAGCAAAATAAACGAAAGTTTATGACGCAAAGCCATAGGTCTAAAAGCATTTATGCTTATGATAGCTAGGTTGCACAGAAGATAAGGAGATGGTAAATATGAATAAGGAAAAAATGAAGAAAATTTTAAAAATTGTTCTCATAGTTGTATTTATAATTTTTATGTTATTCATGATAAATACAATTAGGAAACTCATCATAATAAAAGAACTACAAAGAAATGTTAGTAAATATACTTCAAGTACCAATTATCACATAAAGTCTGTAGGAAGTGGTATGAGTGATGGAATCACAACAACTATCAATTCATACAACAAAGAAGGAAAAAGATTAGTAATACTAGAAAGAAGTAAAGAAGGCAAGGTAGAAGATAAAATATCTATGTATGATAATGGAGAAAGAAAATCTACTTTTTCTGAAACAGGTGATGAGAAAAAAGCAGATATAGATTCGGATTTTAATTTTAGTATGGTAGTTTACGATTACTTTGGAGAAACTTCTAATAATATGCAGTTATTATGTATGGCAATTGCTTCAAAAGTAGAAAATATCGAATATAATGGAAAGAAATGCTATCGTATAGCTTTACAAGAAACCAATACAGAAATTAGCGAAGTATATATTGAAAAAGAGACTGGTTTAGTAATTAGAACACATTTTGGAAGTGCCATTGCTGAAAGGGAATATGAATTTGACACAGTACAAGACGAAATTTTTGTTGAACCTGATATTAGTCAATATAAATTAGTTGAAAAATAGTTAATATTATATGAACAGATAGTTAGTATTTGCTAATTATCTGTTTTTATATTATAATCATAACAAAAGTAAGTCAGAGAGGAGTTATCTATGAAAAGAAAAAGAATTATTATAACAATTGTAATATGCTTTGTAATTTTATTAAGTGCTACAATATTTTCAATAGTCAAATTTGATGTTTGGAATCCATTTTCATCTTGCTTAGGTATGCTAGAGATTCTGTTTACAGATAAAGAATATACAATAGTACAAAACATTCCTAATAAAGTAGGGTTTAGTAAAACATCAGATACTTCAAGCAAAAGTAGTGGACAATATTTAGACGAATATATGGAAAGTAGAGGTTTCCATTTAGAACCTGAAAAAGGACTAGGTGGAATGAGAGTATATAGTAATGGGAGTGAAGAGGAATCTATTGTAGTTTCTGGAAACAAATATTACTCAAAATGGCACTGGAGTAGATAATCTACACATAAAAAAGCATAAAGCTAATACTTAAATTTTTATAATGGAGAAAAATATGAAAACAGAAGATGATTGGGAAGAACTAAGAAAATGGGAAGAAAACAAAAAGCAAAATACAATTTTTTATGAAAATGAAATTATAAAAAATAATAGAAATGAAAAAGCAGGTAGAATATCAAAAGGAATAAACATTTTAGGTATAACAATAGGGATACCATTACTAATAATAATCTCTATTATAACAATATATTTAATTGTAATGATAATTTCTCTATTTAAGGAAGTAAAAAAAGAATCAGAAACGGAAATTTTAGGGCAACTTAAAAATCAATATTCACAGAATTTCATTATGATAGATGAAAAAGAAGTTGCGAAGAATGAATATGTTTATAAAATTTCTCCAAAAAAAGATACTACAATTATTTTTACAGCCATACAAAAAGACTATAATCAAGTAAATGATTATGAAAGGTTTTTAATAAAAAAATTTGTAGAAGAGTATGTTAAAGACTATAAAACTACAATTAAAATTAATACCAACGATTTGGGCACATTTTTAAAATTAGACTATGGAATTGAAATTAAGCAGTATGAAGAAATTAAAAGTGCAGTAGAAGAGTTGTATAACTGTAATGCTTTTATTGAGAAGTCTTTAAGAAGAATGATTACTAATAATAAAAATTTTTACTTTAATGGATACTTAAAAGTGGGTATATGGAATAGAGAAGTACCTAACAATGTATATAATAAAAGTTTAGAGGTATATCAAGAAGAAATCCAATATGATTATATTGATTATTTAGAAAAAAATAAAATATCTGATAGTAGTTTGGATAATGAAGAAAAATACAAAATATGGAAACCTAAAGAAATGTTTATTTATATAAATGGTAGACCAATAACTGAAAAATTGAATAATATAGCCACATATAATATAGAAATAAAAGAATATGAGTTAAGATTAAATGTTTTAATTAATTATGTTGATAGTATAGAAAAGTTATATGATAAGTATGGAAGATTTATTGGAGTTTGTTATAATGATAAAAAATATGAAATGTATTATGAAAAAAATGAAAGAGAAGGAAATAAGATTCCATATCAATGCAGAATTTCTATATTGAAAGATGTATTTCAAGCAAATGTAGAATATGATTATGAAGCACAAAAAATATTTATTACAATTAAGTAATATGATTTTTGACTATAAAAGTATATTTGATTATAACAATAACTTTTTCAATCAAACACCAACAAAATTTCTATGTGACAGTAAATATTATAATAGATGGAAATAGAGATGTATATATTGGAGAACCAAAACTCAATATCAATGATTTGAAGTTATAGATAGGAGAAAATTATGATTTTAGATATTTTAATAGCAGCAGTATTAGTAGTAATTCTTATAGTATATTTAAAGAATAAAGGCTTTGTAGTATCACTACCATATTTATTGATGTTTTTTATAACACCAATTTATAGTATATTAGATCAAAATATTTTTGTTAAAGTATTTGGGTGTGGATGTGTACCATCAGCACAAACTAATATGTTTAATATAGCTTTTAATGCAAATGATTTAAGAGTAGTTGTTTATACGGCTATTACAATGATAATGGTAATAGTAGGAACAATTTTAGCAAAAAAGTGGGAAAACAAAAAAGAAAAAATGACATATATAATTACAATATTATTATTTAATAGTTTACTAACATTTGAAATTTGCAAAATAGCAATGTGGGCATAAAGAATTATATTTGTAGTAGATAAAAAGGGAGTTGTTTCGAATGAAAAAAGGATTAAGAATAGTAATAATTATTTTAGCAATTATAGTTATTTTAGGATTGATAACCTTTGGAGTAGATTATACAAGAGCTAAAGAAGGCAAGAACCCAATATTTTGTATCAAGCATCCAGGTGGAGTAATAATGGATGGAGGAACAACTGAATATTTTGGGCTAGGTTATAAAGTTATTGATTTTCATACCCTAGCAGGATTTGATGATGTGAAAATTGGAACATGGGCTATGCAATATGAAGATTTTGAGGAAGAAATGAAATATTATGCAGAAAAAGATGAAGAACGACTATGGAACGATAATATGGCAGCAACGATGAAAGCGGTCATCATAAAAGTATATGAAACTGGTTTAATGGTAATGCAAATTGACGAAAATAGGTCAGAAGTTATTAGCTTAGGTATAAAAGAAGATATAGGTTTTAAAAAAGGGCAGGAATTGCTAATTCATTATAATGGGATAATATTAGAATCTTACCCAGCACAATTAGGAAATGTAGGAAAAATTGAAATAATAAAAGAGAAAAGTGATGTGGTGATACCAGATAATATTTTAAGAACTTTTTACAGTTTTCATGAGAAAGTTAATATAACTATATCAGAATTAACGAATATAGGGATTTCTTTAACTATTACAGATACAAATGAAATACCATATGACTTTGCACACAGTTATATAATAAATAAAAAAGTTAAAAATAAAGATTATACAGGTAAAAGACAAAAGATAGGTGAGGATACTGAAAACTCTGTAGCAGGATTTACTCGGAACAGGTTCTGAATATATATGGGAAGAGGTAAAGAAAATTTCTAACATTTCAAGTAAAGATACAGAAGAAACTTTAATATACAATATGCCTAATATGTCAGAAAATAAACAAATGAATGTAAGTGGCAGAAAATTTAATTGGTCTAAATTATATGGAAAATTAGACAAACGGAGAATATCAATTTATTTTGGCAGATGATGATACGTCAATACTGACAATAAAATTTAAAATTGATGGAAATGGTAAAGTAACTCATGATGAGCCTATGTTCGAATAGTGAAAATATAAATTTTTAGGGCAAGTAGTTAGAACAGAAACTATTTGCCTTTTATGATATAGTTGAAACACAATTTGCTAAGCAGAAGTGATATAAAAAACTTTAATAAAGAATAAATTTTAATGAAATCTTAATTGCTGTTTATCAAAAGCTATGCTATTATTATAATGTAATCAAGGAGTAGTTGTCTATATGAAAAGTAGGAAAGTTATAATAAACATATTATTCTATTTGATATCCTTTATAATTTTAATAAACTGTGCTAAAATAATTTTAGAAGAACAAACATATTTAAAGGTAAATGAAAGTAATAGACAAAGCATAAACGCAGCATTAAAAGAAGTAATAAGTAGTGATAGCCCAATAGCAAAAATATCAATAGGAAATGGATTTCACTGTGGAGAGTTTTATGTGTATTATGAAGCAGGTAAAAAGGAAAAATTTATAATAGATGGATCGAAAATCGGAAAAGTAGATAACGAATATATAGATAGTTATGTAAGAGAAAACGGTTATAATTATGATAATATAGCAATGATAGTAGGAATAGCAGTGTCAATATTAGTTGTCATAGCGACAATTATTAAAGCAACATTTTTCATAAGAGGAAAAGTCTGCAAATTAGGAAAGAGTTAATAGTATGAATAAAAGTTTAGATATAGCAAACTTAATAATCGTAATTGCTATAATAGTAATAAGTATAATAGTTATAGTAAATAATTTTACCTTAGATTTTAAGTATTATTTAAAAGTAGATTCTAGTAATAGACAATACATAGAAAAGACGGTTTTAGAGAAATATAAATTGACAGGAACATTAAATAAAATTGCTTATAGTCAAGGACTAGGTGATTGGTGCTTATTTTTATACTATGAAGACGGTACTGAAGATAGTGTTAGTTTTGGTGATTGTGATAGTAAAGCAGAAGAAATGAGAGGTTATATTGTAGCCAATGGATATAATGAATTTGAATCAAAATGGAGTAAAGTAGAATTTTTAATTCGAGTTATCTTAGTTACTATTATTTATGGAATAGGTTACTTAATTATAAGAAGTTTGAGAAAAAGAAAACAACAAGCATGATAAATTTTAAGTTCGAAGTTAAAAAGGAGAAAATTTATGGAACCATTATTTAAAACAAAAACAAAGTGTACAGAGGAACAATACAAGAAGTTTTATAAAGCTGTATTAAAAGCACGACATTTAGGAATCTCAATAATTGTCTTAGAGCTTGTTTTTTTAATAGGATTAATAATATGGAGAAAACTTCATTATCTATTAATAATGATATTATTTCCAATATTTTTCTATATTTTTACCAAAGATGAAAGAAAAAAAGAATTTAATTCAAACAAGACTATTCAGAATGTAGAATCAGAGTTTGTATTTTATGAAGATTATTTTGAAGAAAAAACAAAATATGGGGAAGCAAAAGTCAAATATAAAATGTTATATAAAGTAATAGAAACAAAAGATAATGTTTATTTGATGATAGGGAAAAGTCAAGGCTATATACTTATAAAAGAGAATATGCCAAAAGGGCTACTAGAATTTATAAATAACAAATACAAGCAATAGTAAGAGAAAATTAATAATACAAAAAAAGTAAAGTTAAGTATAGTGGAGGTTTTATTTACGAAAAAAGGATATCAGTATTTTTTAGGTCTTTTTACTATAATTATAACAATTCTAGTTATACCATATATTTTTGAATTGAGTTATGGTAAAAAATTCAGTTCACCGAATAATCATTATAAAGTATTTATAAAAAATAATGGGGCATTTCTCTTTGGCAGTCATGATATTGTTATATATGCTAAAGATAAGTGGAAAGTTTTCGAATATAAAACTGACATTGCAAACGATGGTAAACCATTAAATTCTTCTAATTACAATGTTGAATGGTCAGAAGATATTGCATATATAACTTTATTGGGCGAAGATCAAGATGATGAAGATTTGATGGTTGATTTTAAGAATAAAATTATAAAACATAGAAAAATGAATTACAAAGTTATAAGTACTAATGAAGAAGTTTCAAAAGAGTATTTTGATGATGAATATGGAAAATCAGAGTTGATTTCTCATAACATAAAAATATTAGACGAAAACAATAATAATATTTTGCCATATAATATCGCAGCTCTAATTAGAACTTTAAAATATGAACAAGAAGATGGAATAGCCAAAATTAAATGGTATAGTGAGGGTTGTGCGACAGTATATAAAAATTCAAATATGACTCTAATAGATTGTCCTTATAATTATAATAGTAAAAATGAAAAAGACTATGAAAATTTACCATATAATTCACATAGATACATAGTTGCCCCAGCTAATTATGAGTATGAATATAATTTGTGCATATCTAAATAGAATTAAAATATCAGTAACAATTTGAGGAGAAATAAATTATGAAGAAATTTAGGATTGTTCTAGGATATATTTGTCTATTAATTTTATTAATTTATTTTGCTATACATATGGAATTAGAACAAAATAGTTATAATATAAAAACTCTCATGAAAATAGTAAATAAAAGAAAAAGGTAGTATTAAAAAGCTAAATATAGGAGGAAAAAGAGATGAGAATAAACAGAAAAACTAGTATTATAATAACAATTATTTCTATTATAGCTATTGTAGTATTCTTTGTTCCTTTTGAACAATGGATATTTAGGTTTGATACACCAGAAGAGGCTTTGAAATTTGATTATACTGCAAAAGTGAAAAATATAATTCATAAAATAGAAATAGAAGATTTTGCATTAATAATATATGAAAGTAAAGATGGGGGAACAGAAGAAAAATACCTAGTTAAAGATGAAAGAGGTTGGAAAACTTCTAGAAGAAAGTATGTATTTGCCAATAAATCAAAGATTACACTTGAGTATAGTGTTATAGGTTATCATGAAAGAGGAAAAAATTTACTAATTATTGAAGGTGGAACTTTAGATAAGGAAGAATCTATAAAGAGTGTATCAGATAACATTAACACTAATTTTCAAAGTGTTTTTTATGAGTATGATGGAGTATATCATGCTGAATGGGTAGGTGTGATAGAAGAGTATCCAAGAGAGTATAAGCTTTATATAGATGATGAAGTTATAGAATTATAATTGATTCAAAAGTATAAAGTTGGAAGAAAATCTATTGTAATGATATTCATATTCTTAATGCTAGTCTTGACGAAAATGATAAAATATAATAAAACCAATAGACTATTAACTATAAAGCCTATTGGTTTTAATCTTGTTCTACATCCTTAAAAAGTGGATCATCAAAAAATTCTTTTAATTCAATATGAAAACCTTCGCAGATATGGAGTAATGTTTTCAAAGTGATTAACTCTCTTTTCTTATTCATAAAATAAGATAAAGTAGAAGCAGATACTCCAGTTTGTTTATAAAGTTGCCATAGGTTCATATTATTTTCTTTCAGCAATTTTGTAATTCTCTTTCTAATTGCATCTGATAAAAGCATATTTACCAGTCCTTTCCAATAAAAGTATAGCAATAAAAAAGAAAAATATACTTGCTACTTGTGAAGAAATAGAGAAAAACTTCACATTTGTTAAGTTATGACTTGCAAAAAAAATAAAGGTTTAGTATAATGCAAAAGAACTTGCTACTTGTGAAGAAAATATTTAAAATAAAACTAATAAAACAAATTATGGGGGTATAAATGAAAAGTACAGGTATAATTAGAAAAGCTGATGAATTAGGAAGAATTGTTATTCCAGTAGAATTACGAAATAAATTTGGGATAGCTGAAAAAGATCCAATTGAAATATTTGTGGAAGGTTCTCTTATTATATTAAAGAAACACGAACCAAATTGTGTCTTTTGTGGGAAGTCTAAAGAACTTAGTGAATACAAAGACAAGTTGATTTGTAGAAAGTGTTTAGAAGGGTTATCTAATATAAACATAGGAAGTAAAAACTAATAGTCTATTTTTAAACTACTAGTCTAATCAAAGTATTTTTCAGTATCATCAAATAATTGTTCAAGTGTTATATTTAAGACTTTGCAAATAGCAACTTGCTCATAATCACGAACAAATACAGAATGGGATTCCATACGAGTAATATCTGAATCATATGTATTGACACCCATTAAGGTTAATTTACTAGCAAGTTGGCGTTGAGATAAGCCACGCAAAAGTCTATACTTTTTTATATTAGAACCAATTATATTGTAATAGCCATTTAGGTTTTTAGTTTTCATAGTAGTTGTACCTCACAGAAAGTTTATTTCTTACTATGATACTATATTTTTTTATCCTATGTGCTGCATACCAGCTAGAACGAGGAGGTGAAAAAATCGGATATTTTATTTAAGAATCGAACAACTACATCAGAAGAAAGTTTAAGAAGAGTAGAAAAATATGCTAAGCCATATATGAGATATGTAAGTTATGTAATAAAAATTAGTTGTTGCATATTTATTATTTTTATTTCAATGTTAATGTTATTGAGAGAACGAGAGATTACACCGATAATATACATAGCACTTGCTATATGGGGAATAAAGGACACTATATCTTTAATATTTCAAAAAGTAAAAGTTCAAGAAATTACATACGAATTTTATACATCCTATTTCATTGCAAAAACAGAGGAATCAAGTCTAAAAATAGGATATGATCAAATAAAAAAAGTAGAAGAAGATGAGATAAATTATTATATTATTTTTCATACTAGGTGTGGAGTTTTTCTTGATAAAAATTGTTTTTCGATAGGAGATGAAAAACGGTATAAAACAATTTATACAAGAAAAAATTAATGAAGACTATTAATAAAAATAAAGATTTTAATTAATCTTTATCTTCAGTATCATCCATGATGTCAATAAAAGAATCATCATTAAAAAAGTCTTTTAAATTAGTTCCTAGTCCCTCACAAATATGTAATAAAGTAGGAAGTTTAGGTAAGCTAGTTTTTTCAGTACCTAGTAAAGAATTGATAGTAGATTTGGGTACACCAGAAGATTTATATAATTCCCAAAGAGTATAACCTTTTTGATTACAAAAATAATTAATCCTATTTTTTATTGCATCTTCTAAATTCATAATAGTACTCCTTTGCTAAATATAGTTTATTTTACTAATTTTTTTAAATATAATAGGCTAATTGATTAGTCTATTAATAACTAGGAGTAAGTATAAATAAAGATTTTTTATAAATGAAGAAAGGAAATAGTTATATGATAGAGAAAATTATAACCATTAAAGACTTTACATCTGAAGAAAGAATAAAAGCAATAGAAATGCTAATGGAGAGTGATACTTTAAATGCTATTGAATTTATTCAAATATTGAAAAAAGATGTTGATAAAGAAAAATCACAGATACTTGGAGAATTGATACGATGTTTAAGAGTACATGAAAAAGATAGATCAAAACAATGGCTAGAAAAGTATAAATTGCTTGAAGAAAAATAATAAATTTTCGAAGTTGCCTATTAAAAAATCGCAAAAATGTTGCTACTCTAAGAATAAAAAAATTATAGTCGTATATATTCCATTTTATAAAATAATGTTGTAAAATAAGTATGTATTCAAAAATAGTAACTATAAAACTAGATTTTATAGTTATACCTAAGGAATTAGGGTAAGCTGACTAAAACGTTAGCATTGACTTTGTGTTTAGCAAAGGTAAAGTAAGTAGCACTTTAAATATGCCACTTATAGTAAAAAACAGCTATAGGGGGAATTGTGCGTAAAATTAAATAAAGATAGAGAAATAACAAGTAAGAATAAAAATCTAACTTGTTATTTTTTTGTCTAAAAATAAGAAAGGAGGATAGTTTAATTGTTTTTGAATACAAAATAATTGAATGATATAAGAAGGAGGAATGTTTATAAAAACATTTAACTATGAATCGAATTGTGTAAGATACAGAGACTGTTATTTTGATATTGGAAAATACCGAAATAAAAAAATGAGCTTAGACATATATGGTTATGTAGAAGATGATGAGAACATATCTCATATTTCAAATTTAACAGTTAATGTATCGGAGAAATTAGCAGAGAACCAGATTATTATTGATAATTATAACAATACTAATATAATCAGTTTTTTGTTAGATTTAGGAATTGTAAAAGCTATTACAAAGAGAGTAGCAGTGGAAAAGGAAGGCAAAATGGTATTATTACCAGTTGCAGAAATTAATTTAGAAATCTTAAAAGAATATTCTTATGATAAAGAGGAGGAACTAGAATATGCTAGTTAGTGAATCATGGAGAGAACAAATAGCAAAGGACATTATATATGAGTTCGAACAATTACTATGTAACAATGATGTTAAAATAAATAATCTTGAACCAGAAAAAAATGAATTTGAAACAGAGTATTCATATATTAATGAGAAAGACTATAATGAATTAAAAGAAAAAATAATGAAGCAGTTAAGAGATTTTGAAGCTGATATAGAAGATGAAGCAAGAGCTGCGTAGAAAGGAAAAAGAAAATATGCAAATAGAAAACCTAGTGAGAGATAAAGTAATAGCTCATATAAAGACAGGGACTAAAAGCGAGAAGGGACTTCCAAAAAAGTTACCTTTTTTTAATGTAGAAGAAGATAAAGTAACATCAAGTGATATGGTAGATATATTTAAGCAGTTATATCCAGGACAGCCTAAAATATTGAAAATAAGATTTGTTGATGAAGATCCATTTAGTTTTAAGTATAAAAGGTATGTTAATAATAAAATTGCTTGCATTGGAAATGGAACAAAAGCCATTACGATTGGGAAAAATGCAAAAGGAAATAATGAACAAATAGAAGTTGAATGTAGCAAAGAGTGTGAACATCGTCTAACAGGAAAATGTAAATTGGTTGGAAGTTTAAAATTTGTGTTAGAAGGAATTGAAGCAGGTGGTGTATGGTTAATAAAAACTACTGGAGGTTTATCTTTATCTAATATTGCATCAGAAATAGTAAAGTATAAAAAAGCAGGGATGAGCATAGTAGATGTTCCATTTGAATTAAAATTAGATGCACAAGAAAGTATTGCTTATGGAACATATTATAGTTTAGACTTGAGAAGGACAGATATTAAGCCACAATTAACTAATGTAACACCATCATTAAATTCAGGTGATATTCCAGTAGAAACAACTAAGCAAATTGCTGAAGGAAAAAAGGAAACAGAAACGGAAACAAAACAAAAAGAAAATATCAAAAAGCAAAATAAGGAAGTAGAACAACCTAAAAAGGAAAAAGAACAAGTAACAAATGAAATACCAAAAGAAACAGATAAAGAACAACAAGTAAAAGAAGATTTTTCGGATATTTTTTATGTGGTGGAAATTTCTGATATTTTAATACAAAATAAGAATTTCAAAAAGATTATTCTACAAGATATTAATAGTCAAGATAATGAATATATACTACATCCAAAAGCATCACAGGACATTTTAAAATGCGGAATAGGAACTATGATAAAACTACTTAAGTCAGAAATCCAAGTTGGAAAAAATATCATATGTAAGTATGAAATAAAGCAAATACTACAAGAAGATGGAACTTTAATAGATTTTAATAATGAATTAAAAGAAGCAGTATAATTTAACTTACACTGCTTTTAATATTGAAATAATAAAAAGAAAGGAAAATTTAAAATGTTGAAAATAATAAAAAAATCCTTAATCATTTTATTACTTATCACTATAGATATTATAGCTTTTATTAGTAAAAGTATATACAAATTTTTTGATAAAAACAAGGGAAAGACAAGAGAAATTATAAAAAATTTTCATTGTGCATTAAAAGAAGAACTTATAAAGTAAGTAGGCAACTAATGAGAAATAAATATAATTATGATGAGTTAGTGAAAGTAAATGGTATAGGAAAAATTTGCGGAAAAGTAAAAGGAAAGTTAGGTTTTATCATTGAAAAAGATTATTACTATGATGAATACTATATAGATCTAATTTTTGACAAAAAAGATTGGTTCAAAGAAAATGATATACAAAGAGTATTTGAAGACAAGAAAAACAATGTGAAAAAATATCAAGTTAGATTATGTACTACTAGGCAAGGATATGAATTGATAGAAAAAAACTTGAAAGAAAATGAGCCAATTAGTAATAACAAGTTAGGAAAAATAAGCATATACAAAGAATTTAAGAAGGGAAAGAAAGAATATATTGCTGTTGGGTGGAAATCAGTTTTTTGGCCAGTGAGTAATAAAAGTATTCAAATAATAGAAGAGACTGTAAAATCATTTAGAAAGCAAGATATTCCATTTCAATATATCATTTTAAATGAAGATAACCTAACAGATATAAAAGTCTACGAATTTATTGAGAACGATAAAGCAGTAGATATTTTTTTTGTAGAAAGAAATATTAAAATGAAAAAGTTAAAAAATAGACCACTTTTTGAGTGGTAGAAAGGATAAAAAATGATAGAACAAAAAATATTAAATGTAATGACTAAAATAGGACCAATCATAAAAGATAAAACAAACCAAGAAAAAGGATTTGACTATGCATCCATAGCAGCTGTTATTATAAAAGCAAGAGAAGCTATGATAGAAGAAAAAATTATTATAATTCCAATTAAAGTAGAGCAAGTAGTTCAAAAAGCAAATGATATAGTGATTAGTATGATATATAGGTTTTATGATGCAGAACCTAACAATAAAGGTGCAAATGAATATATTGACGTAAATATACCAGGCGAAGGTTGTGATAGAGATGGTTGGGCTGTTTATAAAGCACTATCAGGAGCTTACAAATATGCAATTACACAAACTTTTGCAATTCCAACGGTAGATGATGCTGAAAAGAGCAAATTAGTTGGAGATGCTGAAGAAAGTATAGGAGCAGAAGAAAACATAAGTAATGAAACTTTAAGTGAAGAAAATATAGAAAAAATACTAGGAGCCCCAAGTATAGATGATTTTGATGATATATTTGATTTGGAACAATCAGCATAGAAAGGATAAAGAAAAAATGTATATAAAACAAATTAATAATGTAGTAGGCTATAAAGGTTTACTAGATGGATTTTGTGCAGAATTTGATGAAAACACTACCTACATAGTTGGAGAAAACTTTCAGGGGAAAAGTACAATAGGGAGTTTATTTAGTTGGTGCTTAACTGGAAATAGCTTGCTAGGAAAAGAGAAAGAGCAAGTTGCGAATGACAGTAAAAAAGTTTCAAATGTTATTGTAGATATGATTTTTGTGGATAATTATGGAATTGAACATAGACTGGTAAGAAATAAAGGAAAAGAAATACAACTAACTTTAGACGATAAACCTATTGAACAGGGAATGTTGGCACAATTTTATAAGGATGCAGATATTTTTTTAGTAGCTCATAATCCATATTATTTTTCCTCATTAGAACCCAAAGAGCAAAAAGAACTATTAAGAAAAATTGTTCCAGCCATAGATTCAAAAACAGCATATGATTTATTAAATCAAGAAGAGCAAGAAATAATAGGGCAGCCAATAGAATACTTAGGAAGTTATATAGATAATAAAAATACAGAGATTAACGAGTTACAAAAAGAATATAATCAAAACTTAGGACAATTGCAAGCATATCAAAGTTTAGCCTTACAACAAGAAGGAGAGTTTTTAACATTTGATAAAGAAAAAGAACTGGCAGAGTTGCAAGAAAAAGATAAAGTCCTTTCGGCTAATTTTGTATCATTTAGCATAGATGAAATGAAAAGTAAGATTGCAAAGATACAAGAAAAACTAGATGATATACTAAAAAAAGAATTAGTGGAAATTAAAGAACTTTATAATAGAGAAAATAAAAAGTTAGAAGGATTAAATGCAGAAAAGCCCAAATGCCAATATTGTAAGCAAGAAATTAAAGATAGTGAAGCACTACAACGAATGAAAAAGTTTCAGCAGAAAGAACTTGCTAGATTACAAGAAAAAGCTGATGAATTAAAAGAAGAAGCTACTATGTTAGCAAGAGAAAAAGAGAGCAAGCAGAGACTATTAGAAAAACTAAATACAAAGGATATGCAACAGCTAGAAAAAGAAAAACAAGAAATAAAAACTAGAATTGACTTACTACAAGAAGAACAAAAAGATATTGTATTAAAAAACCAAGAAGTACAGATAAAAAGAGAGCAAGTAAAGGAAGCAAAGAATAGCATAGAGTTGTTAAAGCAAGCACAAGAAGAAATAACGAAAGAACTAGAAAAAGTTAGTAAGCAAAAAAAGATAGCCAATAAATTGAAAATACTGATTATAGAAAAACAAAGTGAAATTATAAAGCAATACTTAGATAAAGTTAGTATTCAATTTAGCAAAGTTAATAAAAGTACAGGAGAGATTATAGAGTGTTGTAATATTCAATATGAAGGAAGAGATTATAAAAAGCTATCTAAATCACAGCAAGCGAGAGCTAGCCTAGAAATATCAAATGTGTTTAATAACTTATCAGGAATAAAAGCACCAATATTTTTTGATGATGCAGAAAGTTGTACTGACTTTATAGAATTAGCGAATACTCAAATGGTAGTTTCTTTGGTAATAAAATACAATTCTTTAGAAATTTTATATGATTATTCAGATGTACTAAGCCGAAAGAAAAAATCAGTAGAAAGAGAAATCAAAGAAAAGAGTAGTTTGTTTATAGAGCAAGCTGCATAATAAAAAATACGAATGGAGGAAATAAAATATATGTACAAATATGAGACAGTAATACTTTTAAAACCAAGTTTAAGTGAAGAACGTATAAAGAAAATAAAAGCAGAAATAGAAAACAAGATAAATTCAGTAGGAAAAGTAACTAAGAATGAAGATATAGGCATAAAGAAAACAGCTTATGAGATACAAAAAAATAAGGAGGCATATTATATTGTGTATAAGTATAATACTAATAAAGAGCCAAAAGATAGTGTCAAGAAGATAGAACAATTTTATAGAACTTTGGAAGAAATTTTAAGATTCATAACAGTAAAAGAGGAGTAACAAATGAAAATTTATGTAGTATATGAAAAATTTTGTGCAGACTGGAAAAATGGAGAAGATGCTAAAGTTTTTATTGAATCTGCATATAGAAATAAAAGAAAAGCAGTTAAAAAAGCTAATACATTATTAAAAAAGTCAAAACAATATGATTTTCGTATGGATAAAACACTAAAAAAGAAAAAAAATCCATTTAAGAACAATAACTGTGTTGACTTATACAAAGATGAACAAGAAGAAAAAGTTAAAAGCATTGTAATTGAAGAAATAAAATTAATAGCATAGGAGGAAATTAAAAAACGAAAGAAGTAATATTTAAAGTAGAAATAGTACCAAATGAAAGTCTAATATAGATTGGATGCAAAACTGGAACTGGGTGTAAATATTCATACAACTCAAATGATACAATAGAAAAACAAGAATAAAGGAAATAATAGGAGAATATTTAATAAATTATTGTAGAAAGGAAGAATTTAAAGATGAATAAGGTATGTTTAATAGGAAGGTTAACAAAAGATCCAGAAGTAAGATACACGCAAAGTAATAATACTTTGGTTGCAACATTTAATATTGCAGTTAATAGAAGATTTGCCAAACAAGAAGATGAAGTAAAAGCTGATTTTATACCTATTGTGGCTTGGGCTAAAACTGGAGAATTTTGCTCTAAATATTTTCAAAAAGGACAACAGATAGGAGTTTGTGGAAGAATACAAACGAGAAATTGGGAAGATGAGCAAGGACAAAAACATTATGCTACAGAAGTTGTGGCAGAAGAAGTTGATTTTGCAGATGGGAAAAAAGAAAATAGTTCTTCTGATTCATTTGCAAGTAGTAATACAGCAACAAATGATTTTGATATAACATCAGGTGATGATTTACCATTTTGAGTGAAGAAACACTAAGATATTTATTGTAATATATGTGAGAGTGGATTTAAGTATCCACTCTTTTTATAAAAAAGAAAAGGAGAATTTGAAAAATGATATTTGTAGTAACATTAGAAGAATTAATAGGATTAGTAATAATTACACTTTGTATCATACTAAGTGTAACTTATTTTATTATTGAAATGATAAAGGATAAAATATACGAAAAAAAGAAAAAAGGAAAGAATAAACATTATTGGAGGAAACATGTTTGAAATACAATTGAAATTTTATAACAGATATTGGGAAAACTATTTTGAAAATAAAAGATATGATTCCCAAAAAGCTATTGAGTTATTTACAAATTTAATAAGGTGTTATCCAGACAGTCAGTGGAGATTAGTGTATAAAGAAAAAAATATCAGAAAGGAAGTGAAATCATAGTTATCCTATAATTATAGGTTATATCAGCTATGGAGAATATGATATATAAAACATATGACTTTGACATATTAAATGTGTAGTAGAGTATGTTGCCATAAATGGGTAAATTTATGGCTAATTATGAAATATATAGTAAGTATTAGCTTTGGAAAAGATAGCTTAGCAATGTTACTAATGCTATTGGAAAAAAAGATGCAGATAGATGAAGTAATTTTCTTTGATACCACAATGGAATTTAAAGCTATTTATGCAATAAGAGATAGGATAAAGAAAATTTTAGAAACCAAGAACATAAAATACACAGAACTAAAAGCAAGTTTACCATTTTTATTTAATATGTTAGAACGAGAAGTGCATACTGAAAATGGAAAGATACAAGTAGGATATGGCATGTGTGGAGAACTATGTCGCTGGGGAACAACAGAAAAAGAAAGAATAATAAAAAGATACTTGAAAAATAAATATGGAAAGGGGAATTATAAAGAATATGTTGGTATTGCATCAGACGAAGTAAAAAGAGTGGAAAGAAAACTAAAAGAAGGGAAGTTATTACCACTAAATGAATGGAACATGACAGAAAAAGATTGCTTGGATTATTGCTATAAGCAGGGTTACAACTGGGAAGAAACAACTAGACTATATGATGTTTTAGATAGGGTAAGTTGTTGGTGCTGTGCTAATAAAAATAAAAAGGAACTAAATAATATGTTTCGCTATCTGTATAGTTATTACTTTGCAAGAATTATGCTACTAAAGCAAATAAAAGAGAACAATGAACGTGGAAGTAAAGTAGTAAAAAAAGCAGAAGAACAGTTTATAAAAATGTTTTAATTCAATAAAAATCTAACGAAAGGGAGAAAAAAATGAAAATAAAAAAAATAAATGAAGAAAATATAATTTTTGATAATGGCTATAAGCTAGAATATTATCATAAACAAGATTGCTGCGAATGGGTATATGCAGATTTCGCAGTATTGAAAAGTTACAATGTATCAACTAAAACAGGGAAAAGAATAAAAATAGAAGATATAGATTTTTGTGAAAGTTTGGAAGAACTTATTTTAGGAATAGAAAATATGGGATTTAATATGATTTCAAAAATAGGTGAAAAATTTTTTGTACCTTGTTATAATGAGCAAAACGGTTATTATTCAGACAAGCTAGAATTGATATTATATGAAGAAAAAATAAGAGAGAAAATTGATATATCAGAATTTGTAGAAGATAAAATATAGATTAATTGATTTAGAGGAAAATAATAATGCGAAAATTAGAAAATTTAGAAAATGTATGTTATAAGAAAAAGTATAAAGAAATATATAAATTACTTTTTACAGCACACCTAGATGAAATTTCAGATCATTCTAATTGGCAGAAAAGTAATCTTGGATATAGTGAGAAAAATAGACCATTATGGATTATTGTTGAAAGCACAATTAAATGAGTGAATATTTAGAAGAACTATTGAAACCATGTATGAAATAAGAACATATGAAAACATACTAAAAATAATTAAAGAAAGAGGTCAAATATGAATAATAAATATGAAGTGTTTATACAATTACTAAACTTTAATATAAAAAAGTATCCAGTTGAAAAAGTCTTTAAGGACTTTATTTTTTTGTTTGCTATAGATTTGAGCAATAAAGTAGTTTTTAATTTAGAGAATAATAAAAAATATAATGAAATTTATGAAAGCTATGATGTAGATGAAAAATCTAAAATGTATGCTCTTGCAGGAGAGTTGACTAGAATATTTCAAAAGGAGAAAGAACTAAATGATGTGCTAGGAGAAATATATCAGATAGTTACTAATAGAAACTGTCTAAGATTATTAGAAGATAATGGAGGAATAGAAAGAAAACTGCAAAGCATAATGAAAATCAATAAAAAACTAAATGATGGAAAGCTAACAGCAACTAATTGTGGTACTGGATCAAAAATATTGGCATATGCAAGTATGCTAAAAGTGTTTAAAGTAAATTATAAAACAGATTTACAAGTAACCGCAATAGATACAGATATATTTAATATATTTATGACATATATTCAATTATATTTTTATAAAATCAATGCAGTTGTAATATTAGTAGACAAAAATACAAACCTAGAACTTATGAAATTATATACACCACAGAATGAGGATAATATGGAAAAATTAATGGCTGCATAGGAGAAAAATATGGAATTAGAAAGAAGTTTTTTGGAAGAATTTTGCTATAGTCTACCAAATTACAAAATATCAATGAAAGCAAAAATAAGTAAAGAAATTGTCAGATTGAATAATGAACTATATGGAGATAATATCCTAGTTAAAGTGGTAGATAGAAATAATGAAGCAATAATGCTTTTAATATATAAACAGAGTAAAATTATTGAAGTTTTAAAAGTTGAAGAAAAATCAGATACATGGATAAGTATAAAAAATAAGTACAAAGAGTTAGTTAATGAGTTATATGTTTATGAAATAAGTAAATGGCTTTATAAGTATATAAAAAAGTTAGAAAATTAGAGGAAAGTAAAATTTCCTCTTTTTTCATAATAAGAAAGGGAAAGTGTTATGGAAGATAAAAAAAGAATTAGTGCATATCAAAAGTTAGTAGAGGGGATAGAAGGTATAATAGATAGTGGAAAATATACAGAATTTTTAAAATCAATGAAAAAATTTCACCATTATAGTTTTAACAACCGACTACTTATTTTTGCACAAAATCCAGATGCTACAAAAGTAGCAGGATATTGTACCTGGAAAGAATTAGGTAGGGGTGTAAAGTCAAATCCAAAAAAGATATTTATATTAAGACCTATGCCATATAAAATGAAAAAAGAAGAAAAAGATAAGCAGTTAGAAGAAAATGATGAAGAAACTGTTACATTAGTAAAATATGGTTGGACTATTGTCTATGACATTAGTGATACTTATATAAGAGAAGATGCAAAGGAAGTACCGTTGTTTGATGATATAAAAATAAATGCGAATACTAGTCAAGATTTATATAGTATATTGCTAAAGATAAGTCCTGTAAAAGTAGAAATAGTAAGTACAGGGAATGGTGCAGACGGATACTACAGTAAATCAGAAAAGAAAATAGTTTTATCTCCACTTCAATCAGAAGATGATAAGACAGCTACATTATTACATGAAATAAGTCATGCTTTATATGATGACTTTGATTATTCAAAAGAAAGAAACTTGAGCGAAATATTTGTAGAATCAGTAGCATATATAACAGCAGACTATTTTGGACTGAACACAAGTAAATGTAGCTTTTCATATATCACAAAATGGAGCAAAGGAGATACAAAAGAGTTATTAAAACTAGGAACAAAGATACAAGATGCTTCAGATAAATTAATAAATAGAATAGAAGAGCAAATAAAAATTGCAGATAACCAAGCTGCATAAGGAGGAACTTGCAAATGCAAAACAATGTGTATGAATGTGTTAACATTAGCAATGTAATAAACAAGCTGAAATTGAAAAAGATACATCAAATAGGTAATAACATATATGTAACTTGCCCATTTTGCCAAACAAAGAATGAAAAAAAAGGGGATATGAAAATAAATACCATTAAAAATTTATATATATGTAATAATTGCGAAGCAACTGGAACTTCAATAGAATTATATGCAAAATTAAAGTATATGTCTAACAAAGAAGCCTTTAAAGAATTAATGAGAGAAACACCAATTTTAGACAATAGGCCATACATATTTAATAATCCTGTAAAAGATGAGCAGTATAGAGATATTGTATATAGTAATTTTTTAGCAAGTCAAACATTAAGCACACACCATTATCAAAAGCTAAAGTCTATGAACTTTACAGATGAATATATTCAACAAAATTGTTTTAAAAGTATAGAAAATAATCCGAGTAAGAAGAAAGAAATATGTAAACAATTACAAGAAAAAGGGTTAAAGCTAGATGGAACGCCTGGATTTTTTCAAGATAAAGATTTTAAGTGGACTTACAAATCACATCAGGGAATTTTTATACCAGTGATGTTAGACAACAAGATACAGGGGTTAAGAATACATTTAGATAAAAAGTATAGTAATGATACCGAGAATATATGGTTTTCTAGTAATAACGAATATAATGGAACAAAGGCAAGTAATTGGCCAATGATACTAAAACCAGAAAATATTAATTGGATGGATATGTATAATCAAACCAATACCATTATTGTGACTACAGAAATGATATTAGCACATAAATTATTTAATAGCACGCAGCAATTAGTATTAGGTATTCCAAATAACTTAGATAAAGAGATATTGCTAGATATTATAAGTCGAATGAAAGTACAAGAAGTTTTTTTATATGTAGATCAATATACGATTACACATACAAGTACATTAATGTATTCAAATGTAATAGAAACTTTTGAAAAAGTCGGAATTAAATTAAATTTCAGAATAGCTTTAATTCATTCAAGAGGTGCATCAGATTTTCAAATACAGGAAAAGAATAAATTGGAAAAAAATGTAGCATAAGGAGGGATGTCTATAGATAGAAAAAAACAAATAAGGGTTGCTAATAAAGTAATAAAAGAATTGAAACACAAAGGATTTAAAATCAACCAATACTATGCTAAAACAACTAGAAGTATTTACTTAAAAATTGACTATGGTGTATGTGGTGGAATTAGAATTAGCGATCATAGAGGAAAGAAAAAATACAGATATAATTTGATAGAACAGTATAAAGGTCCAAAACAAATAAACGATAGAGGATATATAAGAATGTTCTATGATTACGATAATACTGAAAAACTTATATCTGATATTCAAAACGAAAAGAAATTAAAAATTTATAAATATGGTATATATAATTATCAAAGTTATATGAAGAAAAATTCAATGGATAATTTATATAAAACCTTTAAGAATGTAGCATAAGAGATGGAAAGATAAATCCATCTTTTTTTAGATAAAAAAGAGGTGAAATGAGTGTTTAATAAAGAATTTTATCCTACGCCTAAATGGCTAGTACAAAAAATGTTAGATAGTATTGATATAGAAAAGGTAAAATATATATTAGAACCATCAGCAGGAAAAGGAGATATTATTGATGCAATAAAAGAAAAGTATGAAAATACTTATAGGTACAATAAACCAGATTTTGACATAGATGCAATAGAAGTAGACGAAAACTTAAGATTGTTATTAAAAGGAAAAGAATATAAGGTAGTATTTAATGATTTCTTAAATTTTAATACATACAAGAAATATGATTTAATTATAATGAATCCGCCATTTTCTTGTGGAGATCAACATCTGTTAAAAGCAATAGAAATGCAAAAAGATGGAGGTGCAATTATATGTTTATTAAATGCAGAGACAATTAGAAATCCATATAGTAATATTAGAAAGGACTTGAAAAGAAAATTAACCGAGTTGGGAGCGAAAATTGAATTTTTAGAAAATGCGTTTGTATATGCTGAAAATGAAACAAATGTTGAAATTGCTCTAGTAAAAATATGTATTTTACCACAGGAAAAAGAATCTTTTATTTTAAACAATTTAAGACAAGAAGAAAGAGTAGAAGAATATCAAGAAAAAGAATATACAGATTTAATAAAAGATGATTTTGTAAAGCAAATAGTCGATAGATATAATATGGAATTAGAGGCTGGAATAAAACTAATCAATGAGCATAATGCCATAAAACCATTTATATTAAAAGAGATTGAAGGAGAATATGATAAAGAGGCTGCTATGCTTAAGCTAATTTTAAATGAGTACAAGGAAAAGAAAGAAGTAACAATAAATGATTTTGTAAAAGCAATAAGAAAAAAATATTGGAAAGCACTATTTAGTAATAAAGAGTTTATAAAAAGACTAACTAATAATTTAAGAACTGATTACTATAATAGAGTAGAAGAATTAAAAGAGTATGACTTTTCAATCTACAATATATATACGATAAGATGTGAAATGCAAAATAAAACAATAAAAGGAATAGAAGATACTATATTAGGTCTATTTGAAGAATTTTCCGAGAAATATCATTGGTATAATGAAACAAGCAATAATATTCATTATTATAATGGATGGAAAACTAATAAGGCATGGATTATAAACAAGAAGGTTATTATTCCACTAGATGGTTTTAGTAGTTATAGTGGTAAACCACAATATGGCTATAATGCAACTAATAAACTATTAGATGTTGAAAAAGTATTTAATTATTTAGATGGGAACATAACAGCAAATATCTCATTAGAGAATGCTCTTAAAGTAGCAGAAAATATAGGACAAACTAAGAAAATACATTTGAAATTTTTTGATGTAACATTTTATAAGAAAGGGACATGTCATATAGAATTTACTAATTTAGACTTATTGAAAAAGTTTAACATTTATGGAAGCCAAAGAAAAAGTTGGTTACCACCAACATATGGAAAAATAAAATATGATGAAATGACAGCAGAAGAAAAATCTGTTATAGATGAGTTTGAAGGGAAAGAGAGTTATCAAAAGACTATGGCAAATACAAAATACTTTATTGTGGAAAGTAAAGAATTATTACAATTAGCAGCATAAATATAAAAAATAAAGGAGAGTACAATATGAATGGAATACAAAGATTATCTGAAATGATAAAGGGACAAAAAGATAAAAGTTTAATAAAAATTGTTAGCTACTTAATGCTACAAACAGATATGGACCAAGACTTCTTAAAAGAAGAAAAGGAACTAAAAGAAATGGCAGAGTATATAAATGGCTTAGCTAAAAAAGAAGCTACTAATGGAGTAGCAATAATAGAAGATGAAACAGTATATAGTTGGGCCAAAGAATACTTTATAAAATCAAATAAGGAATTAGGCATTAAGAAGTATAAATTAGAAAAAAGCAAGCATGGAGATGTTAAAAAAGTTGAAATAAAAGATGAAGATGATGAGTTTGGATCAATTTTTGGAAACAGTGTAGAAAATGAACAAGCCGAAAAAAAAGAAGAAATTGCTCAAATTTCATTATTTGCAGCATAGGAGGGATTAAAACAATGTATATAAGAAAAGAAATAAGAGAATTTTTGAAAAAAATGCCTAAAGAAATGAAGTTGCCAAAGCATTGGAGAAAATTTATCAATAAGCACAATACAGAATATAACTTAATTATACAGCATGGAGAAAGTTACGAATGTACTAACTGTGGAAAATATTTTTATGCTAAACAAGTTCCGCAAGTAAAAGCTTGGGATATATGCCCTTTTTGTAAGAAAAAATATGATATAAAAAGAAGTAATCTAAAAAATTACTTCTTTTTATATGATTTAGCAGCAATTGATAATATAGATAACAAAATTGTTTTAAGATACTTTGAGATTGAAAGAAAGTACAATTATCATACAAGAAGATTTGATAATGATGTAGTGGAATATGCTAGAATTGTTCCAGAACTCAATATAGAATTAGTAAACGATAGATTCTTTAAATATATGGCCACTGAAAGAGTGTATCATACTAAAAAGATAAAGAGATGGCGAGTATTTACTGGAACTTATGGTTTAGGGCAGTATTATAAATCAATATATTTAGAAAATTTGAATGAAAAGATAAAAGGAACAGTGTATCAATATGCCCCAATACAAGAAGCTATTACTTATCTTATTTTAAAGGGAAAGAAAATAGATTTATTAGATTTAATGGAAAAAGCAAAATATTCAAGTTTTGAGTTGTTAATGAAAGCAGATTTGTGCCAACTTGCTTTGGAATGTCCTGAAAAATTTGAGCAAAAAGGAAATTTTGAGCAAAGATTTGGAGTGAAGAAAGAATTTTATAAATTTATGTTTAGACATGATATTTCATACAAAGAACTACAAGTGTTACAGTTAATAAAAATAGGAAATATGAGTATAATACAAAGATTATTAAAAATATCAAATTTCAATATAAATGATTTAAAAAAAGCAAGTAAATATGTCAATTTATTACAAATAGAAGAATATTCTAAAAAGCAAAAAGATTTTTCTATTCAAAGTTATCTGGATTACATTAGAAATTTAGAAAAATTAGAGATACCACTTAATAAAAAAATACTATTTCCAGAAAGTTTTGAAAAGGCTCACGATGAAAGTGTAAATAAAGTGAAAATTGTAGGAAACAAATTTTTAAATAAAAAGATTCAAAAGAGATATAAAGAGCTACAAAAGAACGAATTTACCGATAATATATTTTTTATACGAGCAGCAAAGAGTTTAGAGGATATGAAAAGTGAAGCAAAGCAACAAAAGAATTGTGTATATAAAAATTATAGTGAAGATTATGCTTATGGCGATACAGACATATATTTCTTAAGAAAATTAGAAAAACCTGAAAAGTCAGTAGTAACAGTTGAAGTTTTGAATGGAGAAATAAGACAGAAGTATCAAAAAAAGAATACTGTAGTTACAACAGAGCAAGAGAAATTTTTAGAGTTATGGGAGAAAAATGTAATTAGTAAAACTGCTTAAAAGAAATAGGAGATTTTTTTCTCCTATTTCAAATTTTAATAAGCATAGAAAAGTGCATCAAATAGTGTATTTTTCTATGCTTATTGAACTTTTTATAAAATTTTTTTTGAAATTGAAATTTGTAGTAATGCAGACTAAAATAGAAAGGTAAGATTAAAAATAAAAAAAGAAGGGAGTAAGCGGTTATGAATAAAGAAACAAATTTTGTTGATGTTATGCTAATTGTATTGGGAAAGGAGGACTATTATCAATTATCAAGAGAGATTGCAGAGGAATGCCACAAATGGAATGTAAGTTTTAGTACATTTGCTGAAGACATATTAAACAAATTTTGCTTTATTATATTTATGGTAGGAATGTCAAAAAAAATAGAAATAGAAAAGTATAAATTCAAAACTGATAGTAAGACATTTGAAATGGATAGCATTTCATTTGCAAAAAAATTTGAAAAGTATATCAAGAAAATAGAAAATAAAAAATTTGAAATAGCCAAAAGTATGATATAATAGCAAAGGGGAATACAAGTAACTATGGAACAAAACGAAAAATTAAAACAAAAATTGAAAAAAGTAATAGATGAATGTAATAATGAAGATGATTTGGAACTGTTAAAAAAATTATTGACAGATATATTTCCTGCAACTGTAAAATTAGCGAAAACTAAGCAAAGTAGAGAGAAAAAACTTGACAAATAGCATAAAAATAACGTATAATGAATATAATAAGTTAGGATAACTTATTCATAGTTATACTAAAAGAGGTTTTACCATTCCAGTCAAAAATGGGCATATAAAGTGGTTTTACTATTCCAGTCAAAAATAGGCATATAAAGAGGTTTTACCGTTCCTGTCAAAAATGGATGTAAAAGAGGTGGTAAGGGAAACTTTGCCACCTAAATTTATTATATGGAGTAATATATGAAAGCTGAAAAATTAAAGTGGTATGTAGTAGATAAGGAATATGTAAATTATTTGAGAAGATTTGATAAAAAAGTAGAAAACATTGATTATGATACAAAATTGAAACCATATATAGGAATTATAATAACTATAAATGAATTTAATTATTATGTACCAATATCTTCTGCAAAACCAAAACATTATAATATAAAAGAAGGAATGGACTTTATTAAGATAATTCAAGACGGTAAAATAATAGGTGTTCTTAACCTTAACAATATGATTCCGATATTAGATCAAAATGTAACAGTATTAAATTATAAAAAAATAGAGGAGTATAGGAAATTTGAGGACAGTAAAGAAAAGGCACTATATATATCATTTTTAAGTTTTGAACTTAATCTAATTAATGAAAAAATAGATAAGATAAGAAAGAATGCAGTAAAATTATACAATGAAAAAATTAATAATCCAGAATCATATGTTTCTAAGAGATGCTGTAACTTTAAGTTGCTAGAAGAAAAAAGTAAATTGTACAATGTAGAATTGTAATAATTAACAATTATCAAAGCCATAAAGGGACAATAGAATGTTTACAAAATTAACATAATGTGATATAATGGAAAAGTATTAGAATATAGGGAAAATTTAGTATGAGTAATGAAATAACATTAAAATTGAAATGTGGTATAGAAGAGATTATCAAATTACTAGAAAGTCAAGGTTTTAAAATAGTAGGAAAGTACTTTTTAGATGATACATATTATATACCAAGCGAATTAAAAATAGAAGAAATGACACCTAGAGAAATTTTGAGTAAAGCAGTATTACTAAGAGATATTACAGAAATTATGCCTCAACGAAGAGTAATAAAACTAACTTTTAAGAGTAAAAATATAGATAATAAAGGGAACATATTAGAACAAAGTAAAACTGAATGTAAACTTTATGCTGCTACAGAAGGAAAATCTTTTTTACAAGCAATTGGTTATATCGAGTTAATGAATATTAAAGAAAATGGCATAACTTATGAAAAAGAGAAGTTAAAGATAACAATAAAAGATGTCAAAAATGGAGACCAGTTAGTAGAAGTAGAAACAGTAGAAGAAAATAGTGAATTTGACACGATAGAAAATATAAAACAGAAGATTAGTGAATTACAAATTCCAATAGATACCAATGATTACTTTATAAAGAAAGCAGAAATAGAATTAAGTAAAAAATTATAGGATGGTAAGCGAATGAGTGATACTAATTTTAATTTGTTTAAGATATTTTGTGTAGTAGTAGAAACGGAAAATTACACAGAAGCAAGTCGAAAATTATATGTTACAGAATCGACAATTAGTTCTCATATAAAGAATTTAGAAGAGAAATTGAATGTAACATTGTTTTATAGAGAGAATGGAAAGCTAACATTAACAAAGGCAGGAGAAGATCTATATGACTCTATACATAACAGAATTGATGAATTAGAATTTGCAGAAAGTGCAATTATTCAAAATTATGATATTTCTAAAGCAAAAATTATAATAGGTTGCCCATCGCATATAGCAACTTTTTATCTCTCAAAATGTATAGAAAAAGTAAGAAAAGATTATCCTAATATGAAAGTAGATATAATAAGTGTAGCTGACTACAATGGGTTAATACAATTATTAAAAAAGCACTCTGTAGATTTTGTTGTCTTAGATGTAATCCCTAGTGATGAAAAAAGTAGGTTACAGATAAAGCCATTAAAAAAAGTTAGTAATATTTTTATTTCTAAAGAACCAATAAAAATAAAAGAATTAAAGGAGTTAGAGAAATATAGATACATACTAAACTATGAAAGTTCTATTTCGACAAGACAACTATTTGAAGTTCTACAAAAGTATAATGTGAAAATAAAGGCTGATATTCAAGCAGATAGTACAGAGGTTAGAATTAAAGAAACCAAAAAGGCACAGGGAATAGGATATGTAATGAAAGAAGCAGCAGAAGATGAAATAGAAAATAGAGAGGTTTATGAAATCAAACTACCAATAGAACTACCAGAAATGAACGTTAATTTGGTATATATGGAAAAATATTTAACTAAGAATGCTGAAATGTTTATTAAAAGGTATTTAAAGGACTAAAAACAAATAATCGAATAAGAAAGTAAAAGAATATTCAATTTGGAGTATTCTTTTTTTTGGAAAAATCGAATGTGTATTAGAATTTTTCAACTGTACTTATAAAGAGTAGTAATATATAATTAGTATGTTAAATTTATAGGAAAGAGGTTGAAAAAATTGAAAAAGCAAAAAGTATGCTGGAAAATCACAACTAAATGTAATCAAAATTGTAAATATTGTTTTGGATTTTCTAATATAAAAGAACTAACCTATGATGAAAACGAAAAAGTGTTAAATAATCTAAAGAAAAATAAAGTAACTAATATTACATGGACTGGTGGTGAAGCAGTTCTCTATCCAAGACTAAACGAATTAATCAAAAGTTCTAAATCAAAAGGTATCAAAAATAAATTAGTAACAAATGGTATATTTTTAGCTGAAAATAATAGTGAATATGTGGAAGATATTTTGAATAGTTTAGATGAAATCAATTTGTCCATTGATTCAATAAGCAATGATATAAATGTAGAGTTAGGAAAGGAAGAGAATCACTTAGAGATAATAAAAAAAGTGTTGGAAAAGGCGAAGAATAAAAAGATAAAGGTAGGAATTAATACAGTTGTTAGCAAATTAAATATTAACTATTTACAAGAGTTGGGTAATTTCTTAAATAATTATAATATAGAAAAATGGAAGTTTTTAAAATTTATGCCTATAAGAGAAAGATCTTTAGAACATATAGAACGATTTGAAGTAGGTGAAGAACAATTAGAAGATAGGATAAAACAATTAGAAATATTCAAAAATATAAAAGTAGTTCAATATAAAAAACAAGCTGAACTTGAAAAAAGTCCAATAATACTCCCTAACGCAGACATTATTTTAACACAAAATGGAAAGGATAACTTCTTAGGCAATGCTTTACTGCAAGATAAGATTACATTTGCAAAAGAAAATTCAAGAATAAAAGTATTGGTTGCACACAATAGCGAAAGAATTAGAAATGCTATTATAAGTTCAATAAGCGACTTAGGGTATATAGATGTAGTAGGAGTTGCAAGCAACGGAATCGACACATATAACCAAATAATTGGGCTAAGACCAGAGATGGTATTTGCTGAATATAATTTTAGTGATATGCCAGGACTTGAACTGATAAAAAAGACAAAAAAAGAATTGAAAGATAATTTTCCAAGTTTTAATACAATAGGAGAAATACCAGATAATGAGTTAGTGGAAGCAATTAATATTACTGGTGATAAGATTAATGCTTGTGTAATAAAACCTTACGATTATAATGCTAAAGATATTGCTAAAGCATACAAAGAATACAATTATCAATAAAATTAAAAAGAAATAAGTATTTATATTGCTTATTTCTTTTACTTTTTTTGTTTCAAATAATAGCCTGTTATAATCCTTATAAAATTCTTGGGTGTAATAGAATCTTCATTTTCAAAAAGTTTAAAAATTCTTTTGTCACCAGTCAGATTTCTACAGTTATTAACAGACTTTAAAGCATTTCTCATTGCTGGTCTAATAGATTCATAAGAAATATTAAATTCTTTAGCAATTAATGTATAAATATTGTTGAGAGAATTTTGTAAATTGGGTTCATTATAACATTTAATAATTGCATACTTTAGATAAGCAGAGCCTAAACATTCATTATAAAGATTTAGTTTGTAAAATAGAGCCCTTAAATTTTTTTCACTAGGCTTATAAAAAATAATGTTATCCAAATTATATTGGTTTATACCATCATAAATTTTGTCATAATCTAATTCATAAAACAATTTATAAACTCTAGCCATAAAATCAACTTCAACTTTAGTATTATTAGGCACAGTAAGAAGGATATTACAATTATGGCGATTTTCAACGGTATTTGAAAGTCTATTGATTATTTCAGCATATTTCATATCTTTAAAATCAGAATTTATCACTAAAACATTGGGATTGATTTCATGATATTTTTCCAATGTATTAATTCCAGTATTAGAACTCACTATATTTAAGGTTTTATCATTTGTTAATAGATACTGACAGCATCTGAGGTTTGACTCAAGACTCTCGTCAGCTATTAAGACTTTTAGCATGACTAACCTCCACAAATGTTTAGATACAAGGACATTATAGCACAGAAATTATGTAAAATCAATACAAATAGGTAAAATATGTAAATTTGGAAAGGAATAGCCTTTTTTAACCTTTTAATGGCCCTTTTTAACCTATTAAACAAAAAGCAATAAAAGAAAAATATAATCTTCACAACTTAATCAATGTCTGAAAAGGAGATTACTCGAAAGATTAGAAAAGAAAGAACCAAAGAAACTAATAAAGAATTTTTTAGGTATTGATAAGTTATACAATTATTCCCCTAAAATAAAAAACTCCTTTTAGAAATTGTTAAGTCAATTTTTCTTTTAGGAGCTTTTAAATGTTAGGAAACTTGACTATTAAGCACTGTCGCAGTCCACCTTCCTATTCATTTCAAAAATTTGAAATGAATAGGAGGAAGGAGAATGCAATACAAAGTAGATAGTTATACTTTGGAATATGCGGAAAGTGAAGATAAATATTATATATCCTTTATAGATAGTGTTAATCAGGAGTGTAGAATAGAGATTGACAAAGAGATTTTTTATGCTTATCTAAAATCTAAAAAGAGTTATATCAAGATAAAAAACGAAACAAGTAGACATTTGGAACAGTCTATATTAAGTGATGAAGAAATATATAACAGAGCATTCGAGCCAGAAGAAAGTATAGAAGAAAAAGTTATGAAAAGTATTGAAAAGGAAAAGATGCAGCAAGCATTAAATAATCTAACAGAAGCACAACACAGAAGAATAGAATTGCATATTGTAAATGAGCTTACAATAAGAGATATTGCACAATTAGAAAAAGTAAGAAAAAAGCAAATAGAAAAGAGTCTCCAAGTAGGATTAAAAAAAATAAAAAATTTTTTTGAAAAATAGGGGGGACAAAATCGACTTTAGTGAGCAAATAAGTGAGAGGGTAAAAAACTCTTTCACTTATTTTTGTTTTGAAAAATAAAAGGTACATTGAAAATTAAATAACATTCATTAAATAAACCCTTTATTAGGAGCTAGTTAAACTGTAGAAACATAACTACAGAACTTAAATATTGGATAGCAACCAATAAGGCGAAGATAAATAAAGGTGAATAATAATACTTTTGCTTAGTCATAGTTCGTGCGTGATAAAACCGTCCCCAGCCATGAGAGCAAGTCTGTGAAAAGAAGGGTGAAATTCCAGAGGGGCAATTTTAGCTGATTGCCATTTAATGAATTAGACAAATAACAAAAAATGGAGGAATAATACAATGGAAAGAATTTTTATAGATAGAGAATGGTGCATTAATTATGTGCTATTGGCATTTGATAATGTTGATAATAGTACTAATAAAGAAAGAACTATTCAAGAATTTTTAGAAGAAATAAGAAATCTATTTAATGCTTACACAGATGAAACAAAAATGATACAGACAGAAAAAGAGATATTAAAAAGGATAGGAAAAAAGAAAATTACATGTATACTGTTAGATGTAAATAAATGAATTTACATCTAATTTTTTTGGTTGTAAAATTATTTACAAAGAATTTAAGTTAGAACATCAAAT
>JAAWKD010000031.1 GCA_022797215.1 Clostridia bacterium | reverse complement strand
GATTTTAATATACTAAAGAAATTTTCGGCACATGCATTATCTAAACAATTGCCTTTTCTAGACATGCTTTGTCTTATTCCTTTATCTTTTAAACGATTTTGATACCTTGTCATTTGATATTGCCACCCTTGGTCAGAATGCAATATTAAATTAGTATCATCTGGAATTTTAGCAAAAGCTTTGTCTAACATATCTTCTATTTGATGAAAATATGGTCTTTCAGATAGATTATAACTTATAACTTCACCATTATACAAGTCTATAATTGGTGATAAATACATTCGTGTATTTAATAAGGCAAACTGTGTAATATCTGTAACCCATTTTTGATTTGGTTTATTTGCTTTAAAATTACGATTTAAAAGATTTATAGCTACATAACTACCATAGCCGCCTTTATATGAACGATACTTTCTAATCTTAACAAATGACTGTATTTTAAGTTCTTTCATGAATTTATACACTGTTTTTCTGTTAAGTTTATAACCTCTATTATATAGTTCTAAAGTAACTCTACGATAACCATATCTACCTTTATTAGAATGATAAATTTGTTTAATTACATCTTTTACTTCTGCATATTTATCTGTTCTAGATAAAGTATTAATAATGTAATAATATGTACTTTTAGATAATTTTGCCTTTTGTAATAGAGCCGTTATTTTATATTTGTGCCTTAATTCGTAAACGGCTAATGCTTTTTCTTTTTTTGTTGGTTTATTCTTTTTTGAACTAAGGCATCTAATTTTTTTAAGTAGTCGTTCTCCATTCTTAAATCTTCGATTTCTTTTAAAAGTTCTTCTTTACTTTTATCTGTTAAATCTGAAGTATTGGGTTTTGAGCTTTTTCTCATTCTTTTATTTCGTTCTACTTGCATGTGATTAATTGCCATTGAGCGATTATTTAGCAAGTATTCACGACCTTTCTCGTCATACATTTGCTTCCATAATACTATGATTGTTGAAGAAGGCAATTTAAAATGCATTCTTGTCTTTTCAAAAGATAAATGGTTTGCATACATATATTCTACTACGCTAACCTTAAAATTTCCATCATATTTTCTAATTTTTTGCGGTTTTAAACCATCTTTACCAGAATTTCTGTAAAGATTACACCAAACTCGAATTTGTTCCTGATGGATATGATATTTTTGGGAAGCTTGTTTATATGAATGCTTACCTTCAATAACAAAATTAACAATTTCGAGTTTTAACTCAAAAGGGTGTCTAAACATACTGGTGGACCTCCATTCATACTAAATTTTAGTCCAATATTTTTGGTTCACCTCAGTCCTCTATTTTATAGTAATGTTTCCTATTCCACCTTCTATTTTGACGTTATTTTCTCCTTTGCCATAAGTAGCACCATCTGACGCTTCTTTTCCATCTACTGTAATAGAACCAATGCCTTTGTTTATTTTTATTGTATATTTATCAAGTCCATTTTTTAGTATCATTTCTAATTTCCCCACTCCTGCATTAACTTTGCTATCTCCTAATAAGCTTGATACTAACTTAAATGTTCCTACTCCCATATCTAAGTCTAGGTTTGCAATTTCTCCAGATAAGATTTCTACTTTTCCTGCTCCACCTGCAATTTTTGCTTTTTGTGTAACATTTACGTCTTGAATTGTGGTTTTTCCAGCACCTATATCTAAATCTAACTTTTTACACTCTAATTTTTCTATCTTAAGTTCTCCAGCTCCTGCTTCAATTTTAATTGTATCTAATATGGTGTTTCTTGGAACAGTCACTATAATTTTTCTTGGATTATTTTGTCTAAACAAATTTACATTTTTCTCTCTGATGACTAGTTCATCTTCAGTCTGTCTTGCTTCTATATCGCTTGTATTACTAGCAATTCTGAATTTTTCTCCTTGTTGAATCGTTAACGTGGCATACTCAATATCTATTTTCAATTTTGCAATTTGCGTATTGTCAAATTCCTTTTCTACTTTTTCATCTCTTCCTACTTCTGAATGAGTCATATTAGAAGGTTCCGTTTTTCTTTCTTTTCTTGTAAATCCTAAAATTTCACTAAAAGTATTTAATCCAAAAAGTATAGATGATGCAATACTAATTATAATAAAAATAGCAAAGGCAGTCGCACAATATTTAATAATTCTTTGTATAGTTGTCATTTTATTTCAACACCTCCAAATACGCAAGTAGCATTAATATATAGAGTTGGTGCCTCTGTGCTTGTTGTATGACTTACTCTGTCATTTACCCCACCAAAAATTGGAGTTGCTTTAATTTTTACTTGTACATTGTTTGGTACAAAAATATCAATTCCCCCAAAAGTACTACTAGCATTAATGACTTGGTCTGAGTTAATAATAGCATTTCTTAAATCACATTTCACACCACCAAATACGGCTGTTAGGTCTGCTCCTTTAAATTCCTGTCTATCAAAGTTCAAATTTTGCCCTGAAAAAGTAGCACAATATTCATGTTTTCCTATCCTATTAGCATTTAACTTTTTTATTTCTTGATTAATTTTTCCACCAATTGCTTCTCTAAAAATAAAATATAATCCAATTACTACTAAAACAGTTGGTATCAATAATTTCCACATTAAATCAAAATCTAAAATTCCTTGACAACATAGCAATAAGGCTATGCCGACCAAACATCCAATAAGGTTGCCCATTTTTTCTTTTTCTCTAAAGATTCCTATAAAACAAGGAATAATAATAAATAATGTCCACCATCCTCTAAAGAAAATATCAATATCCGTTATTCCTACAGCATTTAGCCCTAATATAATTCCTAGTACAATAAATACTAATCCCCATAAAATATTCCCAAATTTTTTCATTTTCTTTCCTTTCTTTGCGCAAAATACAAATTCATAATTTGATGTTCTTGTTATATCATAAATTTTCGAAAAATACAACTGCCTATATTTTAAGATTATCTTAAGGTTTAACGTTTGTTTTTAGTCGTAAATATGATACTATTTTAATAATTTTTGATAAGCCTCCCTTATTTCTTCTTCAAACATAGTTCCCTCTGCTAACTTCAAGTACCATTTTTCTGTTTCTCTTCGATATTTAATTTGAAACTCTTTTGAAGCTAATGGTGCATCTTGCAAATTATGAAGCCTATCTGCTAATTTTACTGCCTTTGCCATTGGATTCTCAGATATTCTATTTATATATTGTTGCATTTTATATCCATCTTCCTTTGTTACTAACTTGACTGCTTTTAATACTTCTTCATTTGTTAAATCTAAAATTTCCTGTTCCGTTGCATCTGTATCTTCTAGCAAATCGTGACATAAACCTGCTACTTGATATTCCTCTGAATATCCCTTTTCTTGTAATATTTGTTGTACTTTAAGTGGATGAAAATAATATGGTGTTCTTTGTTTCCTTTTCTGTCCTTCATGTTTGTTTTTTACATATTCCTTAACTAATTCTAAATTCATAGTACCATTCTCCTTCTATACTTTCATTAGTTTCTCTATGACTTTTTTATCCTCTATTTGATTAATGGCAAAACACTTCTTTCCTAAATCTTTAATAGATGCTCCACAGTGATATAGTTCCTTTTCATCAATTACAATAAATCTGTCATGGAATTGATTTGTATAATTTATTTTTAGAATAGGATATTGTTTATTAAATTTCTGAATGTCTAAATTTTGAATTTTACTTTTAGAAGATGTTACAATTCTTATTTCTACCTCTTTCTTCTTCTTTGTTAACATCTTTAAAATACTGTCATCGATATAATTATCTATGATTAAAATTTTTTGATTAGCTCTCTTTATGATATCTATTATCAAACTATATGCATCATATATTTGTCCTTGAAAAAATATTTTTTGTTTGATATTTTCTTCTAATTGTAATTGATTAAAAATTTCATTGAACTTTTTGTCATGTTCTAATAATTTAGCTTCAATATTTGTTAACCTTTCAAAGACTTGCCCATTGAATATTAAAAACCTTCTCATCTCAATAAATGATTTTATTATATTTATACTAACATTTACTGCAATATCACTTTTTAATATCCCTGCTAGCATTGCTATTCCTTGCTCTGTAAAAGCATATGGTAAGTATCTTCTTCCTCCATAGTTTTCTTTTTCTATGCTTGAGGTTCCAGTTTGGAACCTCAAGTTCTTTACTTCACTTTTTGTCAATTGAAAACAAAAATCTTCTGGAAATCTCTCTATATTTCTTTTTACTGCTTTATTTATATTTTTTGTCTCATAATGGTATAGCATTGCTACATCGCTATCCAACATTACCTGTTTTCCTCGTATTGCATAAATTAAGTTTTTTATCTCTTTATTGGGTAGTTCATTTTGTAATATCATTTTATTTTCATCCAAAAAAGATCACATCCTTTGTTTTAAACTACATATAGTTTAAAACAAATGTTTTGTATTGTCAAGTAATTTTTTTCTTTTTCTTCGCTTATTTCTAATTTGGTGGAGATGAGGGGAGTCGAACCCCTGTCCAGCACCCTTTCCATATCAGCTTCTCCGAGTACAGTTTGTTTTCAAGATTCCCTTCTATATAACCTAACAAACAAGCTTATATAAAAAGTAGCTATTTATAGTTACCCACTACTTCCATAACTAGAAGTAGTTTCGTTTCCCACTAATCGTCGCCTTATCTAAAAGCGTGGGCACTTAAAGTAAGACGTCGCTACAACTAAGCAGCGTATGCTAATTCTCTATTATCAGCGTTTAATTTTAATTTCTCACATGATTTAAGTGGCCAAGTGAGAATCCACTACTCGCTACTAATACTTCTAGGATACTGTCGAAACCAAATACATCCCCATATAATTGCATTTTTAATTATAGCTTATTTTCTCTAAAATAACAAGCAAAAACCGTGAAAAAGTCTTTCCTTTTATATCCAAAAATAAAGCATCAGTCCCCCGCCTAGGACTGATGCTTTTTATTCAATTTTTAGTTAACTTTTACGCTATATCTCCTCCTTCAAGCTGCTGTAGGCTCAGCTACAGCTTTGACTACGAGCTCCACCACATTAATAGAGATATTTCTTCGTTTTCCTTTTTCTACCTGTTCAACCTTCCTCTCTACTGGTATGGTGTCCACATCCTCAAACCTTCGGAATATTTCTTTTCCCTTCAGCTTATATCGTCTCCCTTCAAGCTCTACATAAATGTAGTGTTCTTCTTCGTGATAGACTTCCCTTCTCAAGAAAAAGGTTACATCGACATAAGATGGCTTATAAACCCGCTTTACAATCTTCGCCTCTCCTGAAGCATTTTGTCCAATTTTCAGGGACTCTGGCTTTTTAGTAATAGCAAGTTGCATTTCTTCCATCTTTTGAATTGAGGTATTAAGTAGCTGTGTGAAGATTTTTCTTGTGGCTTTTTCCCACCTTTCTATTTTTCGAATGATGTTGTAAACTTGCTCTGTAAGGAACTTCCTCTGAACTCCCAGCCATTCAACCATATATTTGATTTGGCTGTTGACCGCTTTTGTGATGAGTTCCTTTCGCTGTTTGAGCCACTTTTCTGTCTTGCGGCACATCCTCGCCCACTTTAAGCGACTATAAATCCTCCGCTTAATTAGCTCCATGGGAATGCGGATCAAAAATAAATTTATGACCCACAGGATGTCTCTTACAAAATTAACTAACCGTTTCATTTGTACGTTCTCCTTTTCTAATTATAGTATTATATAAAACTAGCTTCGTGCTAGAAACAAGGGGAATATATATAAAAGGCATTTGCCCGTATACTTTATTATATCACTTTTTATGTAAACTTTCAAGTGTTCTTTATAACCTTTTGCTTTACTGTATCATTATAATTCAAATTTTTCAAAAAATACCAGTAAAACCACTTGCACATTTCTTTAGAATATGCTAATATAATATAGTAATTTCGATTTAGGGGTATAGTGTTAATGGTAGCACATCGGTCTCCAAAACCGCCTGTGAGGGTTCGAATCCTTCTACCCCTGCCATTAAGCACTAGTATCAATACTAGTGCTTTTTTAGATTAATTTTCAGGAGCAAAAATATGAAAAAATTCAAAGCACTTACAAAAAAAATATGTAATAAAGAAGTTATCTCTTATCTTATCTTTGGAGTATTAACAACTCTTGTTAATATTATCATTTCTTATTTATTAAAAGCTTTTTGTCATATAGAAGGAAATATTGCAAGTACAATTGGTATTATTTGTTCTATTTTATTTGCCTATTTCACTAATCGCAAATGGGTATTTCATTCTAATGCACACACACTTAAAGATAAATGGATTGAATTTGGTAAATTCATTTTAGGTAGAGCATTTACTATGGTAGTAGAAATTGTTGGAGTATTTCTATTAAATGATGTCATCCGCTCTTTCTATGGAATGTTTAATGATAACATTGCTTATCTAATCAATAAGGTACTGATTACTTTTATTGTTATTGTCTTAAATTTCTTTATCAGTAAGTTTTTTACATTTAAGTCAGCTGTAAGCGAAGAATGAGCTGTACAGATGACTTATACAACGTAGCAAAGCGAAGTTGTGCAAGGTAGCCGTGCGAAACGACAGTGAGCTACGGATAGCTTATGCGTAACGAAGTGCAGCTAAGGTAGCCATTCAAAATGATAGTGAGTTACAGATACCTTATGCGTAACGAAATGCAGAGCAGCTAAATATAAAATATTCGGGGGCTAAAAAACGGAGGAATTGTTATGTCTAATAGTTTTATTAAGCCCTTTTATTATTTCTTTTTTACGCTTATCTTTCTCATCCTATTTATTTCCTGTTTCTTTGGCCCCAATATTCTTGAAAATTCTACCTTTGACGATACTTATTATTCTCTTGATTTAAGCCAAGAATACATATGGCCTACTCCTCGGCTATACCTATATTACTTCCCCTTTTGGCTATCGTGGTCTTCCTACTGCTGGTGCTACCTCTTATCATGCTGGAGTAGATATTGGTGCACCACAGGGTACTAAGTTTATCGCTATTTGTGATGGCAAAATTACTTTTACAGGTTTTTTAGGTGGTGGTGGCTATACTATTACCCTTTCTGTTAATAACATGAAAATTACTTATTGTCATGTTTCTCCTACTTATATTGTCCAAAAAGGTGACATCGTAAAAAAAGGAGATATTATTGGTTCTGTTGGACCAAAAAATGTATATGGAGTTCCACGGTAATCAATATTATGATGAAAATGGTAACCCCACAAATGGAGCTACCACTGGTCCTCATTTACATTTAGGAGTACGTATTGACGAAAAATATATTGACCCTATGAGTTTGTTTGAAAAATAGAAGCTTTATTCTAATTCTGGACTTTGTTCTTGCTTATGACCTGCTTCTAACTTCTTATCTTCAAAACAAGTACTTGTATCTACTGCTACTTTTAGCATTTTACTAAATTGTTCTCTTTTAGTCCCTTCTTGCCTTTCTACTTCTATTCCTTCATAAGGATATCTTTTATCTGTCCTCATATACTTTTCTAATTCACTATCTGAATATTCAAAATCCCCACCTAATTCTTGCTCTAACTTCCATGTCAATTCATCGAGTTGTTCTTCTAACTCATCTCTTTTTTCTTGAAACTCCCTATACTTCTCAGAGTATTCCTCATCTACCAAAGTTAAGCCTGGTTCAAAACTTTTGCTCATAAACTTATCTATTGCAGAACACATCATATGACATCCTGGTTCATTCCTCTCTACCTCTAAATATTCTTTTAATCTTTGAGCAATTTCTATGTTTTGACATGCTGCTTGTTTATATTCCAACATTTGATCTAACTCAATACTTCCACCGCAAAATCCGAAAGCACTAAAAAAGGTTACATCTTTTTGTAATCTACCTTGTGTCATTTCAAATAATCTTCTTAGATTATCTTCTTCTGCTCTATTGTTGTCTATAAAACACACGGAATCATATCCAAATGCAGTTACTGGCTTTGAATATCCCAAATTAGGATCTTTTTGTCTTGCTTCATATTCCAATGGATTATCTCTTTGACTATATTGCATCCAACTCCTTTGAGTATCACGAGTTAATCTCATATCAAATAACATTTTAAACTCAGGTTTTAAATTCAAAAATCTCTCTACCCATGGTACACATGCTGTTGTGCATAAAACGATATCAATCCCCTGACTTTTTGCTTCTTGTAATTTAGCTATTAATTCATCTATTCTTGGTCTTAAAACCATCATTGCATCATTTTTTATAAAACCATATTCTCTTTGGTGTATTCCATGTTCCAAAGTTTCATCCATATCTAATATAATTGCTCTTTTCTTATTTTCCATTTTTATTTTGCTCCTAATCTACAATTAATTTTTATTATTTTAACATTCATAATTACATTATATCATATTTTCCAAAAAAGAAAAAACAGTTTTAACCGAAAATTAAAACTGTCTTATTTCTCATTTACATATCTTCTTCATTATTATTTTCTTCATTTTGTTCTTCTTTTGGCATTATTTGTGTTTCTGGCTCTATTCCTAATTCTTCTGCCAATTCTGCACTGCAATCATGTTCACAGCCACAGCAGTTATGAGCACATTCTTCCTCTTCGTCACCATTCCAATCTAATTCTATCATGTTATGGCATTCTGGGCACTCCACTTCTGTATTTACTTCACTACTAATATTTGTAGTAAACTCATTGTTGCAATATGGACAAACAATTTCAAATTCATAAGACTCTTCATCTTCATAAATATCACTTTCAATGCCATCTACTGCTTTTTGAATTTTGGTCATTCTGTCATCAATTTCTTTTTGTTGTTCTTCTACTTCTTTTATTCTTAAATCTGTTAAGTATGTTAAACGATCAATGACATCCATAAACATCATTGAAAGTTCTTGGAATTTACTGATTACAAACTCTTTATCCTTTTCATCTTTGATATTGGCTTGTAAATCTTTCATAATTTGTTGATAACGATTGCTTAATTCTGACATCTTGTCATCATCTTCCCTTCCAAATTAAACTCTTTCCATATACTCCCCAGTTCTAGTATCAATACGAATAACATCTCCAATATTGACAAACATTGGAACTGAAATTTCATAACCATTTTCTAAAGTTGCAGGCTTTCCTGAAGTAGTTGTTGTATTTCCAGCAAATCCTGGTTCTGTATATGTAACTTCTAATTCAACAAACATTGGTGGTTCTACTGAGAATACATTTCCTTTGTAAGAAAGAATTTTTACATTCATATTCTCTTTTAAGAATTTTAAACTATCACCAAGTTGGTCTTTATTTAATGGTAATTGTTCATATGTTTCATTATCCATAAAGTAATAAATACCCCCATCTTCATATAAGTATTGCATTTCTTTCTTTTCAATTTCTGCTGCTGGATACTTGTCAGATGGGTTAAACGTTTTCTCTAAAACTGCTCCTGAAATTACGTTTCTAATTTTTGTTCTTACAAATGCTGATCCTTTTCCTGGTTTTACATGTTGGAACTCTACTACTTTAAATACATTTCCATCCATTTCAAATGTTGTTCCGTTTCTAAAATCTCCTGCCATATATACTTCTGCCATAATTTATTTCCCCTTTCAAAATTTGTTTATTTATTAAAATCTTTACTATTATACACTATTTATAGCTGAAAATCAACATTCATATTGTTAATTTCCTACTATAATATAATTCTTATCCGATTTTGTTAAATTTATACAACCAGTTTTTGTAATTAATACTGTATCTTCTATCCTAACTCCAAACTCACCTGGCAAATAAATTCCTGGTTCATCTGTTACCACCATGTTTGCTTTTAACATACTATCATTTTTGCCACTAATATATGGTATTTCATGAATATCTAGCCCAACACCATGCCCTAAGCTATGCACTAAATTGTGACCAAATAGTTTAAAATCATTTTCTACTACCCTTGAAAGGTTTCGAATATTAGCTCCCTCTTTCATATCTTTTAAAGTTTGTAATTGATTTTTTAATACTAGTTCATATATTGGTTTAACTCTCTCTGGTACATATCCTGCAAATATGGTTCTTGTCATGTCCGAACAGTAGCCTTGGTATTTGCATCCAAAATCAATAGTAATAATATCCCCTTTTTCAATTTCCTTTTCTGTAGTTTTAGCATGTGGCTTAGAAGAGTTTTTACCAGATGCTACTATTGTCTCAAAAGAAAGTCCCTCTGCTCCATTTTGTAAAAAGTAATTTTCTATCTCATAAGCAATTTCTTTTTCTGTCATTCCTATCTTAATAAAATCTTGGAGATAGTTAAAACAGCTGTCTGTTAATTCACAAGCCTTTTGTAATTTAGAAATCTCTTCTTCGTCTTTGACCATTCTTTGTTTCTCTATCATATTTTCTGTTTCTTCTAAATTATTTACTTTATATTTTTGCATATAATTTTTATATTGTGCATAAGTAATATAATTTTCTTCAAAGCCAACATTTTCACAAAAGGAAAAAAAGTTTTCATAGTCATAAGAACTAATATCTGTAAAATTGGAAACAATAATTTCATCATCTATTGTCACTGTTGAATGTACATCTTCTAAATATCTACTATCTGTAATGTAGTGATTTTCTTTACGCGTAATTAATAACACCCCTTCTGCATCAATTCCTGTTAAATATCTAATGTTAACGGGGTTGGAAACAATCATTCCTTGCATATCTAATCCACGCATTTTTTCTCTCAGCCATTTAATTTTTTCGTTCATAAAAATCACCACCTAAACTTTACCCTTGGTACATTCCTAAGGTAAATATTTTTAATAAAATCGTTAATAATAAATCATATGGTGTAAAAATAACAATAAAAGTTGCGACTACAATAAATGGTCCAAAAGGTATGTAATCATTAAAATTCTTCCTTTTTATAATTAAAATTCCAATACTAATAATTGCTGCTAATAGAAACGCTATAACAGAAACAATGATAATATTAAGCCAGCCTAGTATCACACCTAATGCTGCCATTAATTTCACATCACCAAATCCCATTGCTTCTTTTCCAGCAATAATTCCTCCTACTGCTGTAATAATGAGAAAAATTCCTCCACCTGCCAACATACCTAGTACACTATTGGTAATTGTATTAATTCCTGTTCCAGTGTTCATCATAACATTTAAAAATGTAAATAATAAACCTGTTTCTAAAACAGTTAATGTTAAACGGTTAGGAATAATTTGTAATTTCAAATCAATACAAAACGCAGATAGAAACATAGGGATTAAAATAGCATACTTGAAGAAGTCTAAACTAATATTAAATGTATATAATAATCCTAAGTACATGCTAGCTGTGACTATCATTAATAAATAGTTTGGCTTAAAGTGCCTCATATATTCAGTAAAAAACTCTTTACTCAATATTTTTTTGTATTCTGGTAAACGTTTATTGCACCAGTCTATAAATTGTCCTATCAATAAACCTGCTACTCCAACAGCAACATAAATTAAAATATGAATATCATTTATGTACATTATTTCTCCTCTGATATCTTTCTATTATTTTATTTTCAATTGGTCTTTTTATCTTTGTAATCCAAATATCTTCTTCATCAATTGGCTTTACTAAAATCGGAAACATTTTACTCCTATTAGCCCCTATTATATCAGTCATAATTTGGTCACCAACTACTCCAATTTGTTCATTCTCTAGCTTTAAAATTGCCTTTGCTTTTTTAAATCCACTTTTTAACGGCTTTTTGGCAAAATAGATAAATGGAATTTCTAATTTTTTTGCTACTTGTTCTACTTTATTTTTATGATTCGAATTAGATACAATGCATAAAGAGATACTTTGTTTTTTTAAGCCATCTGCCCATTCTTTTATTCCCTCTGGCATATTTTTATGAATGTCAATTAAAGTATTATCTACATCTAAAATGAGCCCTTTCAAATGATATTTTTCTAGCATTTCCACACCAATTTGTTTTACACTGTTTAAGTATAGTTTAGGATATAAAATCATAGTGCCTCCATTTTAGATAATTTTCTCTTATAATCTTATCAATAGGATACATATTTGTCAAGGAAATATTTTTAGCTGCTCTACTGTTTATAGAGCAGCTCGTTTTTTCTATTAAGATTGGGATTTTTCGTATTCCATCTTATCTTTTTCCCAGGAATTTGGTTCATAAACAGTCCCTACAAACCATACTTCCTTTGTATTTTTATCTCGAATCACATATAAAAATGGTTTGTCTATGATAACTTCTTCTGGTTTGCCTTGTTCTATTTTTAAACTGTCCATTACTGTAATAATTGTCGTAACCGCTGCTGCCTTTATCCCTTTTTCTGTAAATTGTATATCTGCTTTATGCATAGCCTCTCCTATAAAAAGCTTTTGCTCCATATCAGACATTTATGATAAATCTGCTAAAATGAATTGCGATTTCCATTCCATATCAATTGCTAAAGCATTAATCAAAAGAACTTTTGTATATGGATTTTGCACAATTTCATCTGCTATTATATTTTTGATAATCCCCAATGTCTTTTGTTCTATCCATCTATTCACATTTTTTGCATTTTTAAAAGAATCATATTGTATTTCAGCTTGATATTTTTGGACTAATGTATTTTTATACTCTTCTTTAATATTTTGTTTATAATTATCTCTAATATAAATACTATTTGCCAACGATAATACTTTATCCTGATTCTCGTATCTTACTAAATTTGCATTTCCTAGCACTTTTTCTATTTGTTCCTTGGTCTTTCCATCTGCACCTTCATTTAGTATACTTAATGCATATTTAATAGATAATGGACTATATATCATATTTTTCTTTCCATTTTCTAATTTCAGAAAATTCATTATCAAATCCGAATTATTTGCTTTTTGTACTAAGTTATTTCCTAGTATTGCATTATCATCATTTGTTTTTTTATTTAAAATAACTATTGCTATAGCTAATGTTATAATTAATAGAACTACAATAATAATAACTGTTCCTAATCTTGCACTTACTTGATTTTTCTTTTCTACCTCCATGTTTGAACATTCCTTTCTTCTTTTGTTATTTCTTTAGCTATATTTTATCAATGATAAAAAAATTTTACAAGATTAATTTTTGCTTTGTATAAAAAAATAAGGTGGAAATCCACCCCATTTTTATTTGAAATTCTTTTCAATTATTTACAAAATCTGTGTCTTCCAATTGTTACTGTCATAGGTCTTGACCAAATCCATTTATTTGTTGCAGTACTTGGATTAAAATAATAGACTGCACCATAAGATGGATCCCATCCATTTAATGCATCTTGTGCTGCTTTTCTAGCAGTATCATTTGGTGTTAAATTAATTTGTCCATCTGATACTACATCAAAAGCGCCTTTTTGATAAATTACTCCTGATACAGAATTTGGAAAAGAGCTACTTCTTACACGATTTAGTACAACTGCTGCAACAGCAACTTGTCCTGAATAAGGCTCTCCTCTTGCTTCTCCATAAACAAGCCTTGCTAATAAATTCAAATCATTTGATGTAGTTGCACCAGAACTAGAACTATTGCTAGAATTCATAATTCCCATAGCTTTTAATGTGTTTTTTCCTGCAATTCCATCTACTGCTAAACCATTTTTTGATTGAAACCATCTTACTGCTGCTTGCGTTTGACTACCATAAATTCCATCTATATTTCCCTTATAATATCCCCATCTTTTTAGCTTTGTTTGAATTTGCCTTACTTCTTCGCCTCTAGAACCATATTTTGATAATGCTTCTGTTTGACTATTTCTAACAAATATATGATAGGAAAAAAATAAGCTAAAAGCTAATGTTACAATCATCATTGCCCACATTCTTCTTTTATTTTTCATCATCTTTTTAATCATAAAAATACACCACTTTCTGTTAAAATCGTATATAGCTATTTTAACCAGAATTGGTGTATTTATTCAAATTTAAAAAATACCGATAATATTTCCATTTTCATCTAAATCAATTTTTTCAGCAGCTGGCACTTTAGGAAGACCAGGCATTGTCATGATTTTTCCTGTTAATATAACAATAAACTCTGCACCTGCTCTTAACACTACATCTTGTACATGAATATCAAATGGTTCTTTACATTCTAAATTCTTTGGGTCATCTGAAAAGGAATACTGTGTTTTAGCAATGCATACTGGTAGATCAGCATATCCTAATTCTTCAATTTCTCGAATATGTTTTTTGGCTTCTTCTGTGTATTCTACTTCCTTTGCGCCATATATTTTTTGTGCTACAGCCTTAATTTTATCTTCTATGCTCTCTTGTAATTGATAAGCAAATTTAAAGTCTTCTTGTTTTTCTACTAATTCTACTATTTGCTCTGCTAAGTCAGTAGCTCCTTCTCTACCTTTTTCCCAACTTTCTACTAAACTTAAATCTATCCCTTTTTCTAATAATTTGTTTTGTAAAAACTCAATTTCTGTATTTGTATCTTGTGTATATTTATTAATAGCTACCACAACATTTAGTCCATAACAATTTTTTAGATTATCTATATGTCTTTCTAAATTTTCAAATCCTTTTTCCAAATATTCTAAACTTTCTTGATTTAATTCCTCTTTTGACATTCCACCATGATACTTTAAAGCCTTCATTGTTGCAACACAAACGACGGCATCTGGCTTTAATCCTGCTTTTCTGCATTTAATATCTAAGAATTTCTCTGCTCCTAAATCTGCTCCAAATCCCGCTTCTGTAACAACATACTCCCCTAATTTCAATGCTAATTTAGTAGCAATCACACTATTGCATCCATGAGCAATATTAGCAAATGGTCCACCATGAACAATTGCTGGTGTTTCTTCTAGAGTTTGTACTAAATTAGGATTAATCGCATCCTTTAGTAACACTGTCATACTACCCTCTGCTTTTAAATCTCTTGCTGTAATTGGCTTGTTCTCTTTGGTATATCCAACAATAATATTGCCTATTCTTTTTTTTAAATCTTCTATATCTGTTGCTAAGCAAAAAATTGCCATGATTTCAGAGGCAACAGATATATCAAACCCATCAATTCTTGGCACAATATTTTTTTCTCCTGATAATCCTGTATCTACTTTTCTTAATTGTCTATCATTTAAGTCTACGCATCTTTTCCATACTACTCTATCAAAACCTAATTCATTTCCAAAATAAATATGATTATCTATTATAGCAGAAAGTAAGTTATTCGCTGAAGTAATTGCATGAATATCTCCTGTAAAATGTAAGTTGATATCCTCCATTGGTGCAATTTGGCTATGCCCACCACCTGTTGCACCACCTTTAATCCCAAACACTGGTCCTAATGAAGGCTCTCTTAAAGCTAAAACTGCTTTTTTTCCAATCTTTCTCAAGCCATCAGCTAAGCCTATTGCCATAGTGGTCTTTCCTTCTCCTAAAGGAGTAGGATTAATTGCTGTTACTAAAATTAATTTTCCATCTTTTTTATTTTTTAATCTTTGATACACCTTTGGAGAAATCTTCGCTTTGTACTTTCCATACTGCTCTAGCTCTTCTTCCTGAATTTCCAAATCCTGTGCTATTTTTGAAATTCTCTCTAGCTTTGTATTTCTTGCAATTTCTACATCTTCCATTTAAGATTCCTCCTTATTTTTCTATTATTTAATACTTAAGTATCTAATGAAATAATATTACGAAAGTGCAGTCTGCGCAAGGCGAGACATAGTCGAGCGCCTTACGTTGCTTTCTTTAATTTATATTTTAGATAGAAAGCAACGTACAGCAAGGACAAACGTGTAATATTCTTCATTAGATAATAGTATTATATTATTATTCCCACAACTAAGCCAATAATTGCTCCTACAATTACTTGTACTGGTGTATGCCCTAAAACTTCTACTAATTTTTCAGAAACTTCTACTCCACTTAGTCCTGGAGTTTCCACTATTTTATTTAATAACTTCGCCTGCTTTCCTGCTGCTCTTCTTACACCTGCTGCATCATACATAACTATAAATGCAAAAATAAGAGATATGCCAAACAAAGGCGATGCTATTCCTTCTGCCTTTGCTATCATAGTAGTTAATGATACCACTACTGCCGAATGGGAACTAGGCATTCCTCCTGCTTGTAAAATCCTTTTAAAATTAAATCTCTTTTCTTTTATAATATCATATAGTAATTTAAATAATTGAATACAAAACCAAACACAAAATGGTACAATAATATATTTATATTCTCTAATAAAAGCTATAATCCCCTGCATTTTCTTTTAATCCTCTTCCTGTATAAAATTCTCTTCTCTAACAGTATCTCCATCTTTTAATAAAATAGTAATTCTTTTTTCTGCCTCTTCCAATGACACTTTACATTGTTTTGCTAATTTCATTCCTTCTTCAAATTTATTAACAGATTCATCTAAATTCAAATCTCTTTTTTCTAGTTCCTCTGCCACTACTTCTAATTGTTTCATTGCCTCTTCAAAAGTTAGTTCCTTCTTTCCCATCTTCTTTCCTCCTGTTTATTGTTCTTCCACTACTCCAGTGATTGTATCTATTACATAACGACGGAGTACTCTTGTTGTTTTACTATCATTAACAGAAACAATATATTTTCCATCACTTTGAATACTTTCATTGTTGAAAGATACACCTTCTAGATTACCCCATTTTTTCTTCCATTCTGATTTAGCAAATTCTAAAGCCTTCTTTTCTCCTGGTGTTATTTGATTTTCTATATCCTTATTGTCATTTGAAGTATTGGTTCCATTCGTAGCTTGTGTGTTATTTACTTGTGTATTTTCTTCTTCATTTTCTATATTATTTTCATCAAAGATATCATTAATAAAGTTCTCTAAGCCACTATTAGCATCATCTAAAATGTCATTTTTCGAAGTATTAGCATCTATTGGCTCTGTTTTAAAATGGCTATATACCGCTACTGCTATTCCTATAATTAATAATGCTATGATTGCTAGCATAAAAATGTTTTTACTCGATTTATTCATTTTTTTGGTCAATGTCAATTTCTTGCAAATTGACATTTCTCCTTTCCTTTCTCTTCTTAGTTCCTTCTCTATCCTTCTATGATTTTAGCTTTTGTTTCTCCATCTTGCATACGAATAGAAATTTCGTCTTCTGCTTTTAATTCTGTTACATTTTTCACTCTAATTCCTTGTTTATATACAATTCCATATCCTCTTGCTAAAGTTTTTAATGGACTTAATGTATCTAGTTGTAAAACTAACTTTTGAAAACTTGATTTTTCTGTTTGTAACTTTTGTAAAATACTATGTTCCATTGCTTTCATTTTCATATCTAGTACCATATATTGTTCATTCACTTTTTGCAATGGTTGCGTAAATACTCTACTTTTCATGCATTTCTCATAACGTAATTTCATAAATTGCACTTTTCGAATCAAAGCTTGTTTGAAACGGTTTTCATATCCTTGTATTTTTAACCTTAACTCCTCGATATCTGGTACTGCTAGTTCTGCTGCTGCAGATGGAGTTGGCGCTCTTAAATCTGCTACAAAATCTGAAATAGTAAAATCTGTTTCATGTCCTACTGCTGAAATAACTGGCAACTCTGAATTATAAATTGCTCTTGCAACTATTTCTTCATTAAATGGCCATAAGTCTTCTAAAGAACCTCCACCTCTAGCAACAATCAATACATCAGCTAGTTTCTGCTCATTCATAAACTCAATGCCTTTGGCAATTTTCTCAGCTGCTCCTTCTCCTTGCACTGGTACAGGAAATAGTTTTATTACTACATTAGGATTTCTCCTTGTAGAAACATTAATAATATCGCGAATAACAGCTCCTGTATTTGAAGTTAAAACTCCAATTACTTTCGGATAAGTAGGTATCTTCTTTTTATGTGATTCATCAAAAAGCCCCTCTTTTTCTAATTTCTGTTTTAGTTCTTCATAAGCTGCTCTTAAATCTCCCACCATTCCTAAAGGTTTCATTGCCTTAGCATATAGCTGGTAAGTTCCATCTCTTTCAAAAACAGAAACACTACCTAAAATCATTACTTTCATTCCATCTTTTGGTTCAAACTCTAAATGACCTGTATAAGTTTTGAACATAATACATTTAATTAAAGAGTTTTCATCTTTTAAGGTAAAGTATAAATGACCTGTATAATGATGTTTATAGTTAGAAATTTCACCTTCTACTAAAACATTTGCAAAATATTCGTCTTCTTCAAACTTTCCTTTTATATACTTATTTAATTCTGTTACACTAATTGGATTATAAATCATATACTCCTCTAATTGTCGCACTTAGGGACGTTAGTTTGTGCGATATAAAAATAAAAATGTCATACTGCGGGACACATGTCGCACAAACTAACGTCCCTAAGTGCGACATGAAGCCTTATAGTCCTTGCTGTTTAATAATATTGGCTAAAATTCCATTGACAAACGAAGGAGAACTATCCTCTCCATATTTTTTGGCTAGTTCAACTACTTCATTTACTACTACTTTATATGGCAACTTACTATATACTATTTCATAAATTCCTAATTTAAGTAATGCTAAATTTACTTTAGAAATTCTACTAATATCCCATTTTTCCTTTAGATTTTGAGAAATCATTTTTTTAATTTCTTCTTCTTGGAAGGTAATTCCATTAATAGTTTGCTTAATATACTCAGTTACATTCTCTTGTGTAATTTCACTTTCTTGTAAAAATAATTGAATTTGTTCTTCTAGCTCTTCTTGCCCTACTTTTTGAATTTCTAAACTGTATAATAGTTCAAATGCTAAATTTCTTCCTTCTGACCTAGTCATTTTTTCTTCCCCTTCTTATAATTTGTCAATAAAATTCTTTGTTTTTTCTTTTACCGCTTCTTTATTACGTTGTACATATCCGCCTAACCAAATACATACAATTACAATAGCTATTGCTAGAATAATCTTATAAAAATTTGTAAACACAATTAGAATTGCTAAAAATATTCCTATGATTAATCCAAAAAAAGCTCCTCCATATTTATTCCAAAACGTTGTAAAATCATTCATTTTGTGGCCTCCTTTATTCTTGAACTTCATTTTTTGTTTGTTCAATGTCTTTGACTTTAATATTTACTTCTTTTACTTCTAAGTCTGAAGTATTCTTAATAGTTGTTTTAATCTTTGTTTGTAAATTGGCAGATAATTCTTTAATAATTGCATTTTCTTTTACACTTAAATTAACAAATACAATTACATTATTCTCTTTATCTAATTCTACTCTAGTTGTAATATTTTCAGCACTATCAAATCCTTTTACCACACCACTTACTAAATTTTCTAAAGTATCTTTTGTAATTAACAATTTTCCATCTGAATTTTCTAATAAAATACCATTTTTATAATCTACTTCTTGTTTAGAAGTAGAATCAAAAAAGATACATTTAATGGCTAATAAAATAAGTATCATACTGACTACAAGTAATATGTTAGATGAAACTTGTCCATGTATTCCTGCTTCTACAAAATTATATACTAAATCTGTATCAAGCCATCCAAAAATCATGAGACAAGTGATAATCGCTAGTATTAATACTAATGTAGAAAATAGAGCTAGTCCTATTTTATCTAATAACTTCATATTGTTTCCTCCATTTGTTTTTTCATAAATAGAAATTCATAGGCACAAGAAACTCCTCGTGCCTTTTTCTCTAGTTATTATTTGAATTATTATTGTTTTCCATATTTTGTGTACTAACACCTTGAACATGAACATTTACTTCTACTACTTTTAAGCCTGTCATATTCTCTACTGCTACTTTTACTTTATTTTGAATCTCAAAAGCTACATCTGGAATTCTTGTGCCATATTCTACAATGATATTAACATCAATTTTTGTTTCTTTTTCTCCTGATTCAACTTTGATTCCTTTTGATAAGTTTTTCTTTCCGCTAAGTACTTCTGAAATGCCTCCTGCAAATCCTCCTGACATTTCTGCAACTCCTTGTACTTCTGCCACTGCTACTCCTGCAATAACAGCAATTACATCATCTGCAATTCTTATATTTGTATTGTTTTCTAAAGCAACTTCCCCATTATTTTCTTGTACAATTTCCTTGTTTTCTTCTTCCATAAAAGTACCTCCTTTTTCTTTATCGAACTTCTTTGAGCTCGTTTTTTATTTTTAATATGCTATAAGTATATCAATTC